>CAZPTT010000029.1:0-2506 GCA_964589435.1 uncultured Pirellulaceae bacterium | reverse complement strand
GGCCCAAGTGGCGCGTGATTCACTTAAACAAGAAAGCGCTTCGTATCGCTAAAAAGCACAATAAGGCTGAAGGCCCAGTTTTTCTCAACACTCGTGGAAACCCTTGGACTCCCAATTCGTGTGCAAATCGTTTTGACCGGCTTAAGAAGAAAGTCGGCAGAATGGTCGCACTCTACGACTTCCGCCATTCATACGCCACGGACATGCTGAAGAATGGTGTCGACCCATTGACGGTCGCTGAATTGATGGGACACACCAATGTGAAAATGTTGATGGAAACCTATCAACACGTATCACAAGACAGAGCCTACATTCAAAAGCAGATGGCGAAACGAGGGAAAGTTGGCCAAAGCAAAAACGCATCCTGAAATTGGCATGTCTATCGTCGCTTGATGCGTTCGGATGCTTTCGAATTTCTGCCCCACAATGGCGGAAGTTGTTTCTACGAGAAAAAAGTGTCTCGCTCGTGATCAAACAGATTCGCGAATGCTCACAATGCTTTCTGAGCCCATAACGATGTGATCAAGGACATCAATGCCAATTAGCTTGCCCGCGTCCGTTAGACGGTCAGTAACGGCCCGATCCTCGCGACTGGGAGTTGCGTCTCCCGACGGATGATTGTGAGCCAAGATGATAGAGCTCGCGGCATCCTTGATCGCCGATCGAAAGACTTCCCTCGGATGAACCAACGACGCATCGAGCGTTCCGACCGTAATCTGGTGCGTTGCAATCACCTGATTCTTCGTATTGAGTGTGACAACGTGAAACTCCTCCTGCAAGCAATCGGAGATCAGTCGTGCAAACCGGACTCGGCAAAAATCGATGGCGTCGGAACTGGACGAGATTTTGACACGAAGCTTGTAGTTGGTTTTAGCTTCGTGAACCCGCCGCCCAAGTTCGATTGCAGCCATCAATCTCTGGTACGCAAGTTTGGTGATACCTAGTTCCGGTCGTCGTGCTTCCGCCAGCGATTCAATTGTAAAGTCTTGGGAAATAGCCTCGGCATTCTTCGGCGAACGAAGCAAAGCTTCTAACAACTCAAGGAAAGTCTGGTCTTCAAAATTGGAATCGGCTTCAAGCATAGTCGTTAGACTGCCACAGCTTGAATTTGCATGCAAGAAAATGTGCGTCGTAACCTTAGAGTGAGGTTAGTCAGTCCGCAATTCTTCAATTGTACGCCGCAGCATCAAGGTAGTCCTCCGTTACACTGCGGCTCCACCTTGACGCAGGGCGATGACATTTGCGAAGCGGACTCACAACCCGTGTTTTACTTTTTTTCTTTTGCCTCATGCCTCGCAGTCCACCGAATCAATCTCGATTCTTATTTCTTTCCCATTCCAAACATGAATTCACCATTTATTGAAGCGCTTACTGCTCTGAACAAGAGCCTTGATTTCCAACTTGCACAACAGCAACGAATTCTCGCTTTCTATTCTGTCTGTAGGCAACCCAAGAGCCAGTGTTGCCACACAGAAACAACAACCTTTCAGCTAAAAGACGTTTGCTCCTGCTGTCTCGAGCCGTGTGAACTTGAGAAGTAACGCGTTGGCCTCGACTACGGTCGGGGCTTTTTTTGTCGAACATGACGCTACAGGTCGTATTCATTTAAGTCAAATTGAAAAAAGAACAAACTGCTTGCGCAAAACGAACAACTCTGGCATTCTTCGATTGTTCGTTTCTTTAACAATGAGGTGAGAATATGGCTAACAATCCACCAGAGGCAACTTTTCGACTTGGCAACGTGACGGCGACAGTATGGTGCAATGAAACTCAAACTGACAAAGGAACACGCAAGTTTCGAACGGTTCAGCTTGAGCAACGTTACAAGGATGGAAACGATTGGAAAAGTTCGAATCGTTTTACGCTTGAACAACTTCTTCGTCTTCGTGTCTGTGTGGACAAAGCGATTTCGCAGTTGAGCGAGGAGGAAATGAGCCGCTGAACTCGTTTCAGTCGATCAACGGCAGCTTACGAGTTGCCGTTTTTACATTGTGCGATCCCGTTGAGAGCATACAGTCGCGGTCGCTCACTGAAGCCGAATAGATGGTAACTGAGCCAACTGCGTGAACAAATAACAACTTTTCTTGAGCAACTTACAAACCTTCAATTACTATGGGAGAAGTGGTAGAGCTTAATCCCAACAACATCGAATGCTCATGAACAGACACATATTCATCTTGCTTTTTGTATTTATCGCAGCGCAGACTCAATCTGGAACTGCACAGACAATCATTAACTACAATGACGACGGAGATTTCCAGGTTGCGTCTTGGTCTGAAGGGGGCGTCACAGTCACCGGCTCAAACCTACTGGACTTCTCAGATGGAGGTTTTGGCGGCATTGGGGTCGTTGGAGGTAGCGATCGTGAAGTTGACGCCTTCGAATCGTTGTTTTTCTTGGCCGACGATCAATCCCAATTCACTGAGTTCCGTATCGATGTGTCCATATACGGAGAAGGCACCGGTGACGGTCGCTTCGATGACTATCGGGTGGAGGCATATGATGC
>CAZPTT010000028.1:43308-46337 GCA_964589435.1 uncultured Pirellulaceae bacterium | reverse complement strand
CAAAGCTAGGTTAGTTGAATTTTGGCAAGAACATGCGAATGCCAAAACACCATTAACGAATTGGTACAACCATGTCAGTAACAAAACAACGGTTTGGACATCGTTTGCTGACGTGCGAAAAGACTACAGTTCAGCCGATAAAGTTGGGGACTGTTACGTTTTCGATATTGGAGGCAACAATTTTCGATTAATCGCCAAGATTCTCAGGGAATGCGTCTACATCCGAAAAATCATGACCCACGCAGTATACGACGAACAAAAATGGGTTACGGAATGCAATTGTCTAGAGGAATTGAAAAAAGATAAACGCAAGGCTGCAAAAAAGGCAAGCAAAAGACCTACAAAGAAAACTGCAAAAAAAGCGAGAAGAAAACGATGATCACCAAGTACAAACTAAAAGGCAAATCAAAGGATTCATACATGGATTGCTTGGTGAAGTTCTTGCCGTTGACCTCAATTAAGAACGACGAGCACCTCTCGTATGCATCGAATGTCGTTGACGAATTGATTGCTATGGATCGAGATTCTGGGCAAGACGAATATCTAGATGCGTTAACAGATTTGATCGAAGCATATGAGGAGCGCAATGTCGAAATTGACGAATCGACACCGCAGGAAATGCTCAAGCACCTACTTGAGGCACGGGGTTCTAACCCAATCCGCGCTCGCTGAGAATGCCGGTGTGAGTAAATCGACAGTCTCGGAAATTCTTGCAGGGAAAGATCGGCTAAGCAAAAGGATAGCGTTTAAGCTGGCCGACTTTTTCTCGGTAAGTCCGGTTCTATTTTTGAGAGACTGACGAGAGCAGGTAGCGTCAACGATCACCGAGTGCCGGGATTAAACTAACCATCCCAAAACCGCGCGACTCCGGTATTTCGCGTGTATCGTATTGTTACTAGGCGGGGCTTTGCATTATTCGAGCGAGGCTTTTTCCATGTTTTCGGGTAGTTTAGCCGACACTTTCCAAAGCAAGCCTCTGGAGACGCCTTTGTCAAATTCTTCTAGAGTTTGTTGCTTGTACTTCTGTAGTTTTTCAATAGATGTTTCATGGGACATCCCAGTAGTCGTTTCGTCCGGTTCGCGCAGGAAAATCACTACGTCATCACTGTCCGATTCTATTGCATGTTTTTCAGCAACTTTAATTGCTAGCGAAGCATTCGCATGAATTGCATCTTCAAGAAATGGAGAGGTAGGAGCAGACGGTGCATCAACAACGACAAAGATTCTGGTTTTGCCAGCGTCTTTTTGAAGAAGTACGCTATCGAGTGTAACAGTTTCGGTAGAGCAGCCTGAAATGCAAAGCAACACCAAGATAACGGTGATTGAGAAACGGGATTTCAAGAAGTGAAGCACGAAGCAGCCTGCCTTTCGTATAGCGTGATAACGCTCGTGATCGCTGAGCCGCACGCAAGACCGGATTCGAGTACATCACATTGTTATTCCTCGAATTCGTGCCACTGGTTATTTCGCCATACCAAAAGACGTTTGGATAACGAATGAGTTTCGTTGGGATCATAATGATTGTTCGTCAGTTCGCGTAGCGCATCAATAGACTGTTTAGAATGCGAGTCGCAAAACAACAGCGTATCGCGGTTTGGAACAGCCGCCACAGGTTCACCAGCGAATTCAGTGGATTTGCCGTTCCAGAAGTTGTTAGACAGTAGAAAACAAGGTTCCATGTGGTTTCCTGCCGAAATTGAAAACACGTTGGTATCCGACGTGTCATTTTGGCCAATTGCTCCAAGTCTCACGTTGGTCAATTGTCGTTTCAGATTTTTGAATGCCAATTCGCTAAGGCTGTCTGTTTGACCAATGGAAGAAGCAATCAACGGTGGTGTCGCGGCGATGAAAGCATCGTCAGTTTCGAATGCGTACGTCGCAATCAGGCCACCAGCAATTTCTTGATAAACCGGAAGCTGTTCATCTGGAACGTCGTTTTGTCTGAGCGCGTCCAAAAATGCAGTGTTTTTTATTCGCGGTACAATTTGATTAGCGGTGAACGTGATCTCGTCCGTGGCTCTAGATTGCTGTCTTGCAGCTCGCTTTTCGTCAAGCTTTTCTTGAAGCTCGCCGCTTTTGACGGTCGAAGCGACGCGGATGATTGCAAAGAGCAGCCATATTGCAAATAAGACTGCAACTGCAATAAGAATGTACTTCATTAGTTTGGGGGCTTTTGAGCAAGACGCATAACGGCAGTGATCACCGAGCCGGAACGAGCGATCATCCACTTCAAAAACACGCGCAAGTCCGACTTCGCGTGCATCACATTGTTATCCGCCGACCTGCCGGATAGGTTCAATCCCTAGGTAGTTTGATTGGGTAACAGTATATCGGATTATTTCATGATTCGAATCCAAAGACCATGTAAGAATTGCATCAACTACCGATCCCATTGAATGCGAGAAACACTCTGCAATTGATTTCGGGACATCTAGCACGATGGGTCGATCACGATCAGATTCGAGGCCATGAAATTCCTTGCCGCGCACGGCGAGCAAACCACCTGCATCCGATGGCGTGTCCAATATCAGGTAGTCAACGTAAAACTGTCGATCTTGTGAAATGATTCGAATAAACGATTCGTTCTCGACCCACCAAGTGAAGTCACGACCGGAGTGTGGGAATGTGCAGCGATTCTTTTTACTGATACTCATAGGTTGCTCAAGGCGGATAACGGCAGTGATCACCGAGTTCGGACGATAGATTTGCAAGCAGAAAAAAGCACGCGCAAGCCCGGCTCCGGCTACCAAATCTTGATGCGATCGGCTTCTGCTTTAAACAGCCGGTCGCCTTCTTTCAAATCGAACGCCTTGTAGAACGCGTCGATATTCGTGACCGGTCCATTGGCGCGAAACTGCGACGGCGAATGCGAGTCAGTTAAAAGCCGCTTCACCATTTCGGCGTCACGATACTTTCGCTGCCAGACTCGGCTCCAACCCACGAAAAACAGTTGGTCTGAATTCCAGCCAGCCACCGGGGGCGGTTCATTTCCATCAAGAGCGATCGTCAATGCGCGATGAGTAATTGTC
>CAZPTT010000028.1:28056-43298 GCA_964589435.1 uncultured Pirellulaceae bacterium | reverse complement strand
AATTGTCAGTCCGGAAAGATCCGCGATGTTCTCTCCCAGCGTGAGCTGACCATTGACTTTTTTGCCCTGCAACGGTTCGTAATCCGCATATTGTGCAATTAGTTGCGTGGTCAGCGATTTGAACGCCTTTTGGTCTTCGTCAGTCCACCAGTTATTGAGATTGCCTTCGCCATCGTAGCGACTGCCTTGATCGTCGAATGCGTGGCTGATCTCATGACCAATGACGGCGCCGATGCCGCCGTAGTTGAGAGCGTCTGGAGCGTTCATGTCAAAGAACGGCGGTTGAAGAATTGCCGCCGGAAAAACGATTTCGTTCTTGGTCGGGTTGTAATAAGCGTTGACGGTTTGAGGCGTCATTCCCCACTCTTCACGATCAACCGGTTGGCCAAGCTTCCCAACGTTGCGTTCGTGTTCCACGATGTTGGATCGCATGATGTTGCCGACCAAGTCATCGGCGACGATGTCAAGTTTCGAATAGTCACGCCATTTGTTGGGATAACCGATCTTGGTGCCAATCTTTGTCAGTTTCTCTTTGGCGCGCGTCTTCGTTTCGTCCGTCATCCAAGCCAGGTCATCGATACTTCCTCCAAAAGATTTAAGGAGATTGTCGACCAACTCTTGCATCTTCGCCTTGGCTGCTGGCTTGAAGTGTTTCGCCACATAAAGTCGCCCGACGACTTCTCCAAGCGTTCCGAAATCACCTGCTCCGGCACCGGCAGTTGCGCCAACGGCTCGCTTCCAACGCTTTTGCTGAATTGGGACGCCGCCAAGTTCTTTCTCGTGAAGGTCGAAATGCGCGTCAACGAAGGCTTGAGATAAATAAGGCGCGAATCCATCTATCAACCGAAATTGCAAATACTTGATCAGTGTTTCCGAAGGTGTATCAGCGACGATCTTTTCCAAGCCTTCAAAAAAGCTGGGAGTATTCACGATGGCCAAAGCCGGAGGCTCGATACCATTGGCGACGAAATAGGCCGACCAATCAAGCGACGGTGTCAATTCGTTGAGCTCATTCAACTGGAACTTGTTGTACCGTTTTTCGGCATCTCGTAGTTTGGTTCTTTCCCAAGAGATCGTTGCCAGTTGTTTTTCGAGTTCAAAAATTTGTTCCGCAGCATTTTCTCCGTCTTGAATGGATGCTTCGGCGAAAATACGAGTGATATATTTTTTGAGCGCCGATCTGGCACTAATCGCAGATTCGTCCTCTTCGTCGAGGTAATAGTTTCTGTCGGGAAGAGTCGTGCCGCTTTGAATAATCTGGCAAACGTTTTCGGTTGAGTTCTTTGCGTCTTGCGAGACGAAGAAGCCAACTGGATTGCTAACGCCGATTCGGCTGAGGTGTCCAAAATGTTTCCAAATGTCTTCCTTAGATTTCAGCTGGTTGATTTTTGAAAGCTCAGCTTCCAGCGGGGCAATTCCTTTCTGATTGGCGAGTTCTTCATTCATGAAGCTCTTGTAGAATTCGCCAACCTTTTGTTGGTCCGTTCCCTTTTCGTGTTCGCCCTTGGCCGTCTCTTTAATCAGCTCAAGAATTCGTTTCTGGGAAAGGTCAGCCAGTTGTCCGAACGAACCGTAGTTCGATTTGTCATCCGGAATGGGTGTGTTTTTTAGCCAGGTTCCGTTTACATGTAGAAACAAATCGTCTTGCGGCCGAACCGATTTGTCGAAAGTCGACGTGTCGAGATCACTGCTGGGTAGTTGAGCCGTGATGGGTGACGAGCCGGTGACTACAGTAACCAATCCGGCCAAGAAAAAGAGATAAACGAAACGTGCAAACTTCATTTGAATTTAGCCTCACTAGGTGAAGGGATAGATGCCCCTAGCCGATTAGCAGGAGTCATTGTTTTATTGTTCGTTGGAGAATTGGTGGACAACCGAACGCGGCTGGCGCTTTCAAAGAGACGGCAGCAGGCGCACGACAGCGATGCTTTCGGGGGCAAGCGGCCAATCGCGAATCTGACGAATGGAATTGTTGCACGAACCGTCCATCCAAGAAAGTGCCCTGTTTACAAGGGCCGCTGGCGATGACGGCGTACTCAGGTTGAAAGAAGGATAGCGGGCGAGAGAATCGATCGGACAGAGTCGTTTTCACGCTCACCCAGCCGAGTCGCTGGTGAGAATCCCGCAGCCGCAACGCTGTGAATTTTGACACGCTTTCAATCGGGTTGCGTAGATTGATCCTGCTTCAAGATCCCGCTGACTTCGGAAACAAGCTTGTCTACGATTTCCGAGGGGACGTTGAGATTGTTGGCAAGTCCAACGAGAACGCTCTTTTCGCTTTCTTGAAGCGCTCCGTCGGCCATGGCAACTTCCAGCAGAACCGCCATCGCTTGCTGTGGATCTTCTTTCAAGACTTTGAACTGATCACGATAAAACTCAGGATCCTGCTGCGACCTGGCGACCATGGCAGTCACGGAAGCGGATCCACAGCCGACATTTTTCGCTAACTTATCGATCAGTTGCTGTTCTTTGGGAGAAGTTTCGCCGTCAATTCCAGCGACGCAGCAAGCGGCGCGCAACAAGTCAACTTTCTGTTCAGGTGTCATCGTTCTTTCCGTTTCTGGTTCGAGCTGTGGGAAATTCTCGCCAACAGTATAGCGGTTTTGACAGTTACGTTCATCACCGCGAAAGCCGAGTTAACCGAAGAATTCGAATGCTTGGAACATGCATAACGTCGTGCGAAGCCGGCAACCTATTGCCGACGAATCTGGAGTGTCTTGTTCCGATTTGATCTTAGGATGAGCCGTTTTGGCGATAGCCACGGTTGCGTTGCGAAAACCGGGGCTAGCGCCCAAACGGCTCACATGAGTAACCGGAACTTTAAATTGGAACAAAACACTAGTCAGAACAAAAAAACGACACCAGCAATTGGTGCTGGTGTCGTTTTCCGTGAATACAATTTGTGTCTGTGAGCCGGTGATTATTTGAAGCTGCTAGATGCAGGTGTATCTTCTTTTAATCTGGCGACAAGCGTTTGGATAGGACCAACATTGCTTGCTCTGGCTGGCCAAGTCGTGCGAATGTCAAAGCCTGAATCTGTTTTGATTCCACTGTCCCACCAGAACCAACCGCCGGAGATAATCCCGACGACTTCATGATCGGCGTTGAAAACGGGGCCACCTGAATCGCCGGGTAGTAGTGGAACATCAGCAAAAATCTTCTCCAGGCTCGACGGCGAAGATGCCACGGCTGAGAAGTGACGGATACAACATTTTAGATCTGAGCCTCCACCAAGCCCGGCAAACTCCAAGACAGCTCCGCCTTCGATCGGTTTGGTCGCTAGCTGGGCATTCGGAATATCGCCCGGTACCCAAACCCAAAGCAAAGCAACGTCTTTTTGTTCGTCGTATTGAACAACTTTGCAGCCCTTGGAACGGCGGCCGTTTCGATAGCTGACTTTGATCTTGCTATCTTCAATGTCGTCTTGAATGACGTGCCACGCCGTCAAGACGAAGCCTTCAAAACCATCTTTGACCGGTTTGTCTTTGTCAATTGAGATGACAACGCCAGTCCCTGTCCCGCCACCCGAGGTGACTTCGACAATGGACTGGTGATGTGGCAATTTTTTTGTCCACTTCCAAAGGCCGGACTTTTGTCCAATCTGAGCTGAGGACGATCCGCTAATGATTCCGAGAATCAAAATGGAAAGTGAGAGTGAAATCCTGTTCATGGCAACTGCCTCCTTGGGCAGGCGATCAGGTCACTTGTATTCCAACGAACTTCGAACGTTGAGAATGGCAGGACCTGCCCGCCACGATGAGTTCTGTTCTGCTTGAATTATTCGAAGAACAATTCGGCGCTGATTGTTTATTCGTCAGGATTTGTCTAGGGAATGAAGATAATTGTTTTACTTTACGGAATAAAGCTAATAAAAGAAAACTTCGTGAACTTAGTCACAAGGCCTAGACATCTTGTTGAACGTTATAAAACGATCCAATGCAGTCAATTAGGTTGTTGCAAGCAGCGATAGCAAAATACTAACCTCAAGCTTTTTACAATAGTGTCGAGTGTTTAAGAAAAATTTTCAATTGTTTGGCATGCTTGCATGTGACGCTGGCAATGAAGTGCCGGCGAGATCGCGTCCAATTGAAAAGTCTCGAGCGAAGTGACTCTAAAGAAAGACTGTCTTGCTTTCGTTGCCGGCTGATTTCATTACCGCATCTAAAACAGTTTGCGTTTTCAAGGCGATGTCAGACCAGTGAGGATCAAGTTGGCCACTGTTAACGATGTCAGCAAACTTTCGAAACAGGTTTGTCTCTTGGGAGTTGGCAGCGCTATTTCCAGCCTCTTCGATAAAACGATCATCGCGATTCTCAATCATCTCAAAGTCACAGCCGTTGACTTCGAAAGCAGAATTGGCGACCGAGAATTGCGACTGCGTGCCTGCATACGGTAAGACGAAATCTCTCAGTGAGAGGTTGCCTTTTGTACCGCTGATATGAGCCCACTGCTGATGATCAGTTACGAAGCTGTTGTACATCGACGCGGAGACGCCATCGGCAAATTGTAATTCTGAAGCGACTTCCATCGGAACTGCGTTTGGACTGTCGCGGCGTTGATGTCCGCGACAAATCCGACCGACAACACTGATGGGCATTTGATAGTTCATTGCCCAAAGCGCAAAACGAATCGTGTACCACCCGAGGTCACCCAGGCAACCATGCGGTTCCAAATCGCTGTTGGTGCGAATGTTGCCTTCTTCGAATTCGTCACCGCCGTTGAAACTGAACTGGCAAGCAATGCGTCGGATGTCGCCGATTGTACCGCTCTCGAGAACTTTTCGCATCGCGGGCATACGCTGTGAATGCATAAACATCACACCGTCCATGAACTGCACGTTGTTATTGTCGCATGCCGAAATCATTTCCTGTAACTCAACCGCTGAGCAACCGCAGGGTTTTTCGCACATCACATGCTTGCCATGTTCAGCAGCACGGATGACCCATTCTTTCCTCAATCCGGTCGGAAGCGGAATGTAGACCGCATCGATATCATCTTGTTGAAGTAATTCCTCGTAACTTCCGATCGCTCGCGGCGTCGTATCAAATGGAACGGTTGAACTGCATTGGTCGATGTAGGTTTGAGCTTTCGAGGCATCGCGACTGGCGACAGCGACGACCTGTCCGTTGCCAGAAAGTTTGATCGCTTGCCAATTTTTGTGTCCGATGGATGCCGTACTCAGGAATCCCCAATTACAAGTTTTGTTGCCGTCTGATGAACTCATGATCGTTTCCGGATTGCCGCGTGAGTTAAACGTCGTTTGCTGCGCTTTTCTTGAACGACGGTATGATTTTCTTATTCAAAATATATTTTGAAGCATGCTTTGGGATTTTCAAGGTAGGCAACATCGGAGCGATGAGTTGCTTTGACATTGGGTCGGCACGCAGATTGGTTGGCACGCGGAGTGGTCGGTAAAATTAGTTCAGACAAGAGCCGGTGGAGGTTTGCCGCTGACCTATAAAAACAAGTAGCGGTGTGCGCGAGCCGTCAGGTCACTTTCTGACAAGTCCATCCGCGAGTTCTTTAGCGCGGAGTCCGCCGACCGTACTGAGAAGCTTAAATCTCATCCAGCTCAGCAATGATCGCCCTGACTTCGGCTTGCCGGCCTTCGGCAAACGCCGTCGCCCGACGCCAATCGATCCCCAAGTACTCGGCTAACTTGTAGGCCAAGTGAAGAGCAAGAACACCTCGGTACTGATTGACGGCTTTACCGTTTTCATAAATCGTGTTTCGGTCGGTGTCGAAACCCGATTCGTAATTGTCGGCCAGTTCAGCGATCCAACTTTCGGGAACACGTTCTTTGCGGCATGTTTCCTCATTCCAAATTTCGTCGCCGGTACATTTGAGCAAAAGGAACTGGGCCGTAACCGGATCTAAACTCAAAGGGCTGCTTTCGTAAGACTGGTCGGTGACAATCGTAATTCAAATATATTCGTGCTGTGAGAGTTGTTCAACCTTCGTCCTGTCTCAGGCTTTCGGTCTCGTGCTTTCATTAACCGCTTGCAAGCCACCCATCTGTTATCATTGGAGGAGGTTCAAACGTGAGGGGAGGTTTCAATTGATTCGATTTAGGCTTTCGACTCTGCTGGTCGTATTGTCCGTGCTGAGCGTTCTTTTTGCGTTTGCCTTGCGGCCAATTTGGCAGGAGCGGCGATTGAGAGCGGCCACGTCGCAGTTGATTCGTGCTGGAGTTGAGGTCGACTCGAAATATTGGCAGTACGATCAGCAGAATTTTGCGATGGGATTTTTGGATCCGGAGGTTTTGCCAGTTGCAAGTTGGGTTAAACGCTTCCTCGGCGAAAATTCAAATGTCATCCGCGTCTCAGATGTGCGTCAAGTCAAAATTCTTGAGGAAGTCGATTTTGTCGAAGTTGCTCGCTTGCTTCCTCAAGTCAAAAATCTTCAAGAATTGATTATCGGAGATAGCGTTCAAGACCAAACGCTTGGGTTACTCAAACCTGTGATTTCAGAGTGCGGCGTGCCTAAAATCCATTTAGGTGGTTTTCCAGAGCAGCGCGATTTTGAGGTTGGATGGCTTGCCGACAACGAACGTTTGGAATCGTTGACGTTGTACAACGTGAAAAACGCAATTTCAAAGATTTCAGAAAGCAAGATTTTTGCACTTCGTGGTTTGTACATTGTCAATTTAAGTCCCAAGGAGGTGCCCAACTGGGACGCGTTCTTTGACTCGCCGACGGTTCAACATCTCAACCGGCTTCATTTGGCGTATGACGCTTCGTTTGATCAGGCGGCGGCAGACAGAATAGGAGACATTTCAAGATTGAAATCACTGACCCTGAACGGGCGCTCGATCGGCAATCTCGATTTTCTAACAAAACTGGAAAACTTGGAGGGTTTGTCGCTCATCTACCTGCCCGTGGGAGACAGCGAAATGTTGAAGCTCAAATCTTTAAGCAACTTGAAAAAGTTGTTGATTCGAGACCGAGGAGGATTGAAGCAATCCACCATCGATGCGTTGAAGAAGAGTCTTCCTAAATGCAGATTCGATGTTCAATTGAACGGGGATGAACCATCCCTACTGGAATTGAGTGGAAGCAGGAGTTTCAGCAATTTCAATCTTGCCTGATGACAGTGACGTTTACGCCGACTGACTTTTTTGCGATCGCAACGCCTTGCTTGGCGATATGTAAGTTCTTCAGCACTTTTTCGTAGGTCGATTCGCTGATCGAACGGCTTTGCAAAAGACGCTTGGCTTTATCGAATTCATCTTCTGCCAACGCGAGTTTTCGTTGGGCGATTTTGATGTTGTGCAACTTCGATTTCCGCTTGTTCTCGGCGGACTCGTATTTTAGCTTCGCGATGTCGCGCTCCGAGCGAGCCCGTTCATGCTCGAGTTGTGAAACCGAACCATTTCGATGGAGGCGATCGAGAATGGCGAATTCATTGGCCTTGAATTCATATTCAATTTTGGCACGAGTCAGATCGATCAGCTCTCGTTTTTCCGGAAATTCGATCGCCAGCACATCCAATTCTGCCAATTTATATTCGACGGTAGCGGCGCGAGATTCTTGTTTGCTGATCGAACCTGATTTCGACAGCCGCCGGTAAGTCAACGCGGTGTCTTTTAGATCGGATGCTACTTCACGCGCTTTTCGAAGTTGCCGCTCGGTCTCCTGCGTTGAAGCGTTGGTAACGGGCGGTGAGCTTTCGCGCGGCGGAGTTTGAGCAGATAAGTTTGATTTGGTGGCGACCAGAAAGACGAACATAAAAGCCAGACTCAGCGTTCCGTACAAACGGTGGCTCGCTCGGCAAAACGTTGGATGTTGGTTGCGGGTCGACATTTTGAAAAGTTGTTTCGGCGTTAAACGAAAGTTGCTTTAAACGAGCGGCGGTTCAAGGTAACGTTCACGAGTGGTTTTTCATGGTTTCAAATGGCCGCGCCATGCGATCTTTGGGGGACATGCCCAAGCAAGCGAGGACATGTCACCCATCAATACAGCTTAACTCAGCTTAGCTCAGCTTTGTCGCTTTGGCACTGTTTTCCCACTGCCGTTCGAATGCGATCGAATACTCGCTTCTATTTTGCTTTGCAGAATCGATCAAGCCATTCAAAAAATACCCGATGCCAGAGCACGCTGTTCTGTGGTTTCTGCACCCAATGGCCTTCTTCTGGGAAATACAAAAACCGGGAAGGCACGCCTTGGACTTGGGCCGCCGTGAATGCTTCCATGCCTTGGGTGACTGGAACGCGAAAATCTTTTTGGCCGTGAATCACAAGTAGCGGAGTTTCCCATTTGCCAATGAATCGGTTGGGGGAAAATTTGTCGTAAGCTTTTTGGTTGTCTGCTGATTTCCAGTACGGGCCACCCAGATCCCAGTTGACGAAAAATAGCTCCTCTGTTGATCCGTACATCGACTCCAGATTGAAGACTCCGCAATGCGCGATCATGGAGCAAAAGCGATCGCGATGATTGCCCATCATCCAGTAGACGGTGTAGCCGCCAAAGCTCGCGCCAACAGCCGCAATGTGTTCTTTGTCGATGTAAGGCTCCGCGGCCAAACTGTCCGTCGTCGACAGAATGTCTTTCATTGCTTGACCGCCCCAGTCACCGCTAATATCGTCATTCCACTTACGCCCGAATCCAGGAAGACCACGGCGGTTGGGAGCCAGCACAACGTAGCCCTGTGAAGCCATCAAGTGGAAGTTCCAACGATAAGAAAACCACTGGCCAATTTGTCCCTGCGGTCCGCCTTGGCAGTAGGTCAACATTGGATACTTTTTGTCGGCCTTTGGATCAAATTCTGGCGGGTGAATAACCCAGCAGTGAATCTTTTCGCCATCCGTCGCATCAACAAATCTTTCTTCAATGATAGGCAATTCCAGACCCTCATAGATGTCATCATTGATTTGCGTGAGGGTTTTGCTTGTTCCGTCAGCAAGTGTCAATTGTGTTAGCTCAGCAGGGCGGAGCATGCTGGTTTGTGTTGCGATCAATTGCTTTCCATCAGGCGTCATCGCGACCGAGTCCCAATTGAACCGGCCAGTCGAGATCTGGGCCAAACTATTGTTTTCAAGTTCAAGTTTAAAAAGCTGGTTGGTTCCCCGCGTCTCCGATGTGAAAATCAATGCGGATGAATCCGGCATCCAAACGGCGTGGCTGGCATTCTGATCCAAGCCCGTTGTCAATTCGCGCGTCGATTGTTCGGCTCGGTCGACAATCATGATTCGGTTTCTATCTGATTCGAAACCAGGCCGTTCCATCGAGTTGTAAGCCAAGTACTTGCCGTCGGGCGAGTAAACGGGATTGTTGTCGTACCCTTTGTTGTCAGGCGACATGTTTCGTGATGCTGATTTTCCATCGACATCGATTACAAAAACATCGCTATCTGTTGATTCCGCCCAGTTCTCGACATTCTTCATTGTGAAGGCGATTTCTTTGCCGTCGGGTGACCAATTGAAGTGTTCGCTTCCTCCAAACGGCGGCACAGGACAGTCAGCCTTGATGTCTTTCATCAAGTCGATTGGTTTTCCAATGGTTCCGTCGTCGCCGATGGTTGCAACGTGTAAATGACTGTAGGAATAGTCGTGCCAGGCGTTCCAATGACGATACATGAGTCCGTCAATAATTCTTGCATCGGCTTTCGGCAAATCTGCATAAATCTCATTCGGTTTCTGATCCATTTTTACATCGAGCGTGAAAGCAATTTGGCTTCCATCCTGCGAAACTTTCAGGTTGGAGATGCCGTCCTTGATTTCGCTGATTTGAACAGCTTCCGTTTTGGCGGGATCGAAAGACCAAGCCTGGGTTGAAGGCTTTTCAGCCTTCTCATTTTCAGGTAACGCAGTCCCTTCGAAGAACAACGTCTCACTCGACCCATCGCCTATTGTTCGCCATTGCAAAGCCCCAATCGAGCCCCAAGTTTCTGTCACTTGGGTGTCATCTCCGGAGGAGAGTTCCATGATGTGCAAGGTCGATGTCCCTTTGTCTTCTGACAATTCGTAGCGACGAACGGTATAGGCGATTTTGCTGCCATCATTTGAAAGAGCTGAGCTTCCCAATCGCCCAAGTTTCCAAAGTAGCTCCGGAGTCATCCGGTTGGTCGAAGCGGCATTGTCAGTTTGGGCCGATGACTCGGTGTTCATCAAGAATACGCTTCCTAAAATAAGTGTGAAACACGCCAGTGTTTTTGTGGCTGTTTTGAATTTCATGGTCAGGTCCGGAAGTGGGTAAGCAATTTGGAAGATGTCGAAAATTGGCCGATCTGAGTAGGCTACTCAGCGGTCCACAACGAGGTATCTAGTCAAAAACTAGATGCAACAATATAAACCGCCAATTCAACGAATGACAGATGCTTAACGGTTCTCGGCGTTTGCATTGAGCGCAGGGCATTGGAAAGGCACGATTGGCGTTGTCCAACGTGGATAGAGAAAAAACGGTGTTGATTCGAATCAATCTGATTTCTATGACTGGTCAAGTTCAGACAGGCACTACCAGTCAGATTGATACCCAATTTCGACTGCTGGCAAAGTTGCGTAAACTAAATTGTTGAAGACACGTTTTAAAATTTCGCTTTCGGAGCCGGTGATGCAAGTTCAGGTTCAGGTACGGTTCGTCGCTCTCTTGGTGTTATTCGCAGTAGGTCAATCTGGCTTGGCACCTATTTCTAGTTGTTATTCCGCGCCCATTCAGTCTGATTCCACTCAAGAAACATTTAAACAGACTCCCAGAGCGAAGGAAGCATTGAATAATCCTTTCGACGATCTTGGCGATTTCGATTTTCCAGCTATCAACGAAGCTGAACAGTCTGCGGTTTCGCCAAAACAAGTCGCCGATGTCCAACCGAAAAATACGAATCCCAATGCTTTCGCAATCGACAACGACCATACCTCAGTCGTGTTTGCTGTCAGCCACTATGGGCTTAGCTACACGTATGGGCGATTTAATACCTGTTCTGGCTCGTTTGAAATGATCGATGGCGAACTTGGAGCCGGTGGGTTTGGTTTCGTGATTGATTCGAAAAGCATTGATACCAACAGCGCGGAGCGCGATGAGCACCTCAGAGGGCCGGATTTTTTCGATACAGAGCAATTCCCTAAAATCCAATTCCAAACAACTGGATTTGAAAAGGTTGGCAGTGAGTATCGAGTCAAAGGCAATTTGAAAATGCTTGGCCAAACCAAGCCCATCGAATTGGCTGTTCGAATGGTAGGGGCTGGCAAAGGACCGTTCGGAAATGATCGCGCCGGCTTTTTTACGAAATTCACGATCAAGCGAAGTGAGTTCGGAATGGACAAGATGCTTGGATCTATTGGCGACAAGATTTCGATCACGTTTAGCTTTGAGGGTAAACGCATTCCAGTCAACTAATGGATCCTTCGGGCGATCAGCAAGTTTCGGTTTACCAGTGCCACTCCGTTAAGCAGGGTTTCAGTCAGGACGTGTGAATTTGCGACGGGGTTTCTTCTTGCCCTGCCGAATCAAGTATCGATATCTTTTGCCAGATCTTGCTGGATAAACCGGTGGTCATGGTTTCCAGCTCCGACGCAGATGCCAGCGCGACGGCGTCATCAAACGCCTGAACATAGACGGCCGCGATTTTGCCGGTCAGGGATAGCATCTCGCTGCAGTAATCAAGATAACGGCGCAATAAGAATGGGGTCATCTTTAGCGTTGGGGACCCGCTCGTCGAATGAAATATTTTTCGCGACATGATACGGTGCGGATCTTTTGTCAATTGGTGCATGTCGATAATGTGGGCGATCGTTCGCAGTTCGTGGATGGCTTTGAGAGCCCGTTGTCGTTTGTATCTTGTCTCGATGGTTAGCAGGAAGAATATTGCGGCACCGATCAACACGACGTCATTGATTGCAGCCTCCATCAACTGGATGAACGCTACCAGCTTACCCCCTTCCCCATCGCCCAATTCCAAGCCGGTGGCGATGTCGCCCAACCAATAAAATGGAGCCAAAGCGAAAACGACGATGACGGCGCAGACGAGCCACGTCAAAATTCGCAGCCAATAAACAGGTTGTTCGACCCACTCGGCTCGCTTCTTCATGTTTTCAGAAATGTCATGAAGTTGACCACAGACGCGGTTCAATCCAGACTCGGGAAACCGTTCGGCAATGCGCTGGTTGAGCAATTCAATTGTGTCTACAATCTTTTGCGGATCGAGAATGTCGAGTTTTACCGTTTCCTCAGTCGCCATGTTCTAAGGCTTTCGATTCGAGTTTGCTTTACCGACACCGGAATTCGTTATGTTGTTCGGTTCGCGATTTATCATAACTAAAGTTCGGATTCGACGCCCTACCAACGAAAAACTTCGGAGCGAATGTGACAGGGAAAAAGCGTTGGTATCGTTTTTCGCTTTTTCGATTCATGGTCGCGTTCACCATTATTGGCGTTCTTTTAGGCGGCTACGGAAGTATTCGGGCGCGGGCCATTGCCCAGCGAACGGCGATCGAGAAACTGTCGTCGCACCCTGTCGATAATCTTTACGACTTTGAACTGTCGAGCCTATTGGGTGGGCAGAACACGATGCTACTCAGTCAGCCTGAGCATTGGTTGACGGAATGGTTCGAAATTGATTTCGTGCATGATATCGCCTTGAGTAATTTCAGGTTTCGGGCTGACGCGGAATCGCTTAGGCAGCTCAAGCACTTTTTAAAATTGAAGACTCTCAATTTGAAGCATGGCATCTCGAATCAATCAAGCTGGGACGTAGTCGTTGGTTTGCGCCAAATCGAAACGCTGGATTATCCAGTGTCAAATCTCGGTGGCAACGCGATTCAGATGACTGATCTAGATCAGTTAATCAACCTCAGAGAATTAGTTCTGCGAGGCGGAAATTTGGATCGACCGATAATCGTTGAGATGGCGAAATGCCCCAATCTCAAGACGCTCAGGTGCTTTTCAATCAACATCCAACCTGGCGACGAGTTGGAACTACCGCAATTGAAGTCTGTGGAAGAGTTTTATTGGCGACCGTACTTCGAGCCGATGAAGGACGATGAATTTGAGATCGTCCGGCGGATGCCCAATTTGAAACGCTTTGCGTTCACGGGTAACAAGCGATTGACGGACAGCGTATTCGCTGCATTCGAAAATGCAACAGAGATCGAGTCGCTATCGTTCCATTCGACTTTGATTACAGGGGAAGAAGTTCATTGTCTGGCTTCGCTTCCAAAATTGAGGAAGCTTGAGCTTGGAGCCAGTCAGCTTAACGATGCGGCGTTGAAATCAATTGCGGAATTTTCTCAACTAACGCATTTGGAAATTGGCTCCAGCAACGTGACCGATGCAGGCATGCCGTTTATTGCAGAGCTTGCCAATCTCCAACATTTATCGATTCGGGATACTTCCGTTTCGGATGTCGGTTTTCAGCATCTATCCGCTCTGCCCAATCTTCGGCGTTTGCAAATTAGAGATACCAACATTTCGAGCGCTGCGGCGTCGAAGTTTAAGCAGTTACACCCAAACTGCATTGTTGAAATTGGAACGGGTGGCCAAACTAAAGTTCAACATTCGCCATAAGCCAAAGGGAATTCACGCTTGGGAAATGAGTTCAGCTTTGGGAGATGAGTTCAGCTTTGAAGTCCCAGGATGTGATCGAGGTGATTGTGAAGCACGTTTAGTGCGCTCAAATTCTCGCCGCCGCGCGGAATAATGATATCGGCGTGGTGTTTGCTAGGGTCAATGAACTCATAAAACATCGGCCTTACTGTATCGTGATATTGGGTTAACACCGAATCCAAGCTGCGTCCCCGCTCTTCGATGTCACGCCTTAGACGTCGGGAAAGGCAAATGTCCAACGGTACATCAACGTAGATTTTCAGGTCGAGCAGATCTCTTAACTCTGGCTGGTGCAAAATGAGAATGCCCTCCAAAATCAAAATCGTAGAGGGCCGCATTTCGACCGAATCTGGTTTGCGATTGTGTTCTGTGTAGTCGTACTGCGGAACGGAGATCGATTGGCCATCGCGTAGTTTTTCCAGATGTTTGGTGAGCAGGTCATGTTCCAACGCATCGGGATGGTCGTAATTTATTTGCTGTCGATCCTCTCGGCTGAGATCATCGCGACACTTGTAGTAGCAGTCTTCGTTGAGGATCGAAACGTCCGAGCGGGTGCGAGTTTCGCGGAGTCGTCGATGAAGTTGTCCAGCCAGCATGCTTTTGCCAGCTCCGGAGGCTCCAGCGATTCCAATGATCGTTTTCACAGATGACATGCGATTTTTGTTCTTCACTAATGGTTTTTCGCTAGATGATCTATCGCTGGGAATTCTGACTATAGAACGTCTGATTTGCAATGGATAACTCGAACTGCCAGTTAAAATCGCAAATCGCAAATCGCAGTTTTGAAAAAATTACACGCTGGAATTAAAAACTCAAACTTTTGAAAAAATTACCTTGGCCGTTCAGTGCGAGTTCTCTACCGTTCCAAGCCTTCAACCACCTTTTCCCTTAGTTTAAGGTCTTGCCATGTATCTCAGGCTTTCAAATCTACTCGCCGTATTTTCCATTTTGCTTCTCTTCGTCGTCAATCCTATTCAGGCGCAACTTGATTATGATATCGAGGAAGGCTCGATCGTTGAGGAAGTCGATCCGCAATGGGTAGGCTCTTTTGCGGCTGGCCTTAACGGGAAATCAGGCAACAGCCAAAGCACTGACATCAATTCAACTTTGAATTTGACGCGAGAGACTGATTTCGCAACTACCGCCATCGTCGGAAGTTACTTCTATAGTGCGACGAACGCCGGAACCGTAACCGATCGAGCATTCGGGCAGTGGCGTCAAGAACGCAAGCTCGCCAATCCAAAGTGGAGCTGGTTTTATCAATCAGCATTTGAATGGGATCGATTCAAAGCATTCGATTATCGCGTCGCGCTTCACACTGGTTTGGCTTATAAGGTTTATGATTTGGATGACAGAAAATTCAAGTTGAGAATGGGTGCTGGTGCGTCCAAAGAAGTCGGTGGGCTTAATGATGATTGGATTCCCGAACTCCAGTTCGGTGCCGATTGGGAAAGAAAGATCTCTGAGACGACTCGGTTGTACGCCAGTTGTGACTACTTTCCGAACATCGAGGACTTCTCAGACTATCGAATCAACACCAATGCCGGCGTTGATTTTCTGTTGGATGCGGAGAGGAACATTAACTTCAGAATCTTCGCTTTGAACAGATTCGACAGCACACCGCCGGCCGGCAACAATCAAAACGACATCGATTACGGTTTGGCTTTGGTGGTTGGATTTTAGTGCCCTGAATTATCCTTCTGAATT
>CAZPTT010000028.1:23617-27956 GCA_964589435.1 uncultured Pirellulaceae bacterium | reverse complement strand
CTGAATTATCCTTCTGAATTGAAAGACATTATCGAGAGCCAAAGTCAATCTTAAAAGTCTGGCATTTGGCCACCACAATGCAACTTCGCTCGAGCAAGGTCATCGAAGCAAAATCAAAACGACATTCCTCAAAACGCTGCCTCATTCGAAAGCGTGGATTTTAGAAACCGCGAAACAAAACAAATACGCGAAAGTTCTTTTCGCATGTTTAGCGTATTTCGCGGTTGAACTTCATTCGGCCTGAACGACCGCTTCGCTTTCAAGCATTGTTGCCGATGCGATTGGTTTTTTTCCCAGTTCGTCGGCAAGCAATCGTTTGGATTCTTCCAGAAGGAATTCGTCATCCATGAACGGCTGATAGCTAATGTCTTGCCAACGAATTCGGCCTTTGCCGTCGACCAAAAACGTTCCGTGCAGTGCTTGGCCTTCGAAGTCATCATACGCGCGAAATTGCTTAAACACGTCCAGCGATTCGTTGGATGCCAGCCGAAAATGTAGATCACCTTCAAAGTTAGCAATCGAATCCTGTAATCCGGCTTCTCCATCGCTGCTGATCGCCACCACTTCAATTCCAGCGTTTTCAAAATCGGCAATTCGAGGCGCGAATTTCTGCAACTGTTCCGCACAGTGTAAGCAGCCATGTCCCAAATAGAAAATGATCAGGTGCGGTTGGCCATCGAATTCGGAACTGCCCATGTTCTGGCCCTCCGAATCGGCAAGAGTCCATTTCGGTGCGGCCGGCGGTGACCAGCGAAAAGGCCCCAACGATCCTAGTTCCGGGCGAAAACCAAGGTCGGCGGCTAACTCACGTGTTTTGCGCCAGTCTGATTCCAATTCAAATTCTTCAGCCAACGGCTGCAAGCGGGCGAACATCGGAATCTCGAGGTCCAGCGATGTAGAAGTATCGCGCAACTTTTCAAAAGACTCCTTGGCCAAATCAATGTCGCCGTTCTCGTACTGAAGATATGCAAGTCGCGCAAGCGGAATGACCTCATTGCGACGTCGGTCGACTTGCTTCTTGACCGTTTCCAGTCCCTTATCGGCGTCGCCTCCTCGAAACTCAAGTTCACCCAGCCAACTGACGTCCTCGCCAGTCGCTTTGGTGAGCTTTTCGTGAGCCAGCTTGAACTCTTGCTGGAGGACGAGCGAATAGCCTTCGATCGCCAGCTGAGATTTCTCGATTTGCTTGATCAACGGCTTGATTTTGGCAAGCTCTTTCTTCTTTTCTTTTATTTGGAGCTTCGCCTTCTTCATGTCGACTTTTTCGGCAGGTGGTCGAGGGGGACGGTCTTCAGATTTGTCAGTGGCGGCTTCCAAACGCGCGATTCGAATGCTTAAGCCATCACGTTTTGCAATCTTCTCTTCAGCCATTCTTTCAAGTGCGACAGAAATCTGAGCGACAGTCTCGTCGTCACCAGTGATCGCTGCGGAAGTTCCTTGAAGCCGCCAAGACTTGATCTTCTCTCCGTCGGGAACGTCGGGCGTATCAAGATAGTGCGATTGGCACAGGTTGATGGCTTCATCATGCAGTTGAAACTCTCGCAAGATTTGCAACAGTCGGCGGCGACCATAGCTGGCGCTGCCATTTTTCTTTTCCAGCGTGTTGTATTTGGGATGACGCGGCAGCTCAACCATGTTCCGCGAAAGATCCATCGCGTCCTTGACTCGTCCAACGTAAGCTAGATTGCGGATCAGCCACTCGTTGTTGTGAGCGAAGTTTGAGATTTCGTCAGGCATGACTCGGTCACGCATCATGTGAGCGTGATCGACTCGTGCGGAGGCTTCTTGTTGATAGATCGCGTCCTCGTAACGCTTCAGCCGCGAATAGATGTGACCAGGCATGTGCCACATGTGGGCAATGCTGGGCGCGGCGACTCCGCAACGTGCGGCGGCTTGAACCGCATTCTCTGGGTGACGATGATCCCACAAGTGAATTGTGTAATGATGTGCCGGGTGAAGTGGTTCGACGGCAAAGACTTGTTTCAACAACGCGTCGGTTGCCAGGTAGCTTGCAATCGGAACACCATCGCGAGCGTTGTGCCAAATGCGATGAGCGACCAAGGCTTTGGCTTCGATGTCGTCTGGGTATTCGATGACAATCGACTCGAGGTCTTTCAGGTATTGAGCTGCACGTTTCTTTTTGTCTTTGGGTTTATCCGCCAAGTATTTATTCAGTGCCTCGATATACATTTTCTCACGAGGCGAGACGTCGTCGATCAGCTTCATGGCTTTGGCGATAAAGCCCTTGGCTCGTTTCTCGTTAGAGCCCGCTGCCCAAGCGGCTCCCCAATAGGCGATCGCACAATTTTCATCGAGAGCGGCGGCTTGGCGAAAGGAGCGTTCGGCCTCCAAATCCCAAAAACCGTGAAGTTGCCCGACGCCTTGGTTAATAAATTTTTGAGCAAGTTTCGACGAAGTCGTTGCTGCAAAACGAACGTTGCCCGTGCCACCCATTAAGTAGGCTTGCTGACGTGGCCCTTCGTTGAATGCCTCCCCATGAAAGGAGTGGCCTTGCAGGATTTCGGCCAGCGAGTCGACAGTTGCTTCACTGTCTTTTTCCTCGGTTCCTTTTGATTTGGAATCCGATTTCGTCTTGGATTCCGATTTTACATCCGTCGTTGGTGCATCATTAGTCTGCTCGCCTTCAGTCTTGTCTTCAGTCTTGTCTTCACCCTGTTCATTTTTCGTTTGTTTATTTGCGGCTTGCTTCGTTTCTACCTGCTCGGCCACAGCGGTTGTCGCCGACGAGTCAGCTTGAAAGGCAGCACATGTCGTTTGGATTGGCTGAAACAGGCAAAGTACGACGATAAAGGTCACTGATGCGAAAAGTGGATAGTTACGAGAAGATTGACAATTCATCCATCAATACCTTTAACGGGCGTTAGTGACGAAAACTTCAAAATTGAGTTCGAAAGATCGTTGGCTGGCGGTTCTCAATTGCGTCGCGTTGCGTTCGAGCATGGCCATTTCGCCGAACGTCCATTGTAGCCCGTCAAGGTGCTATTTTGAACTAGTTGGCGGGCTTTGAAGCTGGCTGCTGCGTTTCAAAACAACATTGGTGCCAAAATTGTCCGGCAGTAACAAATCTAACGCTGAAAATATCTTAGTGACACGATATGATTGTTGGATTACACGAATCTTACCGCCCGTTTAACTTAAGCACGCGCTCCCGATGTCGAAAACATGGTCACCCAGCTCTTGGCGAAAAAAACTAATCATTCAACAGCCGGATTATCCGGATGCTGATCACTTGCAGGAGACGTTGACTCGATTGGCGAAGCTTCCGCCGCTGGTCACCAGTTGGGAGACAGAGAACCTAAAATCCCAATTGGCTGAAGCGGCTGATGGTAAAGCCTTCCTGCTTCAGGGGGGCGATTGTTCCGAAAGTCTCGACGATTGCGAGACCGACTCGATTGTCCGCAATCTAAAAGTCCTGATGCAGATGAGCTTTGTGCTAATTTTTGGCTCGATGAAAAAGGTTGTTCGCGTCGGACGAATTGCCGGTCAATATGCGAAGCCCCGCTCAGCAGATACTGAGACGCGAGACGGAATGACTTTGCCGGTCTATCGCGGCGACATTGTTAACCGCTCTGGATTTTCAAAGGAAGATCGGACGCCTGATCCAGAGTTGTTGCTTCGTGGATATGAGCGTGCCGCATTGACGTTGAACTTTATTCGAGGACTAAGTGCGGGTGGTTTTGCAGATATGCATCACCCCGAAAATTGGGATTTGGATTTCGCCAGTGACTCGCCGCGTAGCAAGCAATACCACGAGATGATCGAGTCCATCACGACTTCGTTGAAGTTCATGGAGGCGTTACTGGGTACTACGACCAAGCGAAGCAAGTCGGTTGATTTCTTCACTTCTCATGAAGCTTTACACTTGAGTTATGAGCAGGCGCAGACTCGTAAAGTTCCACGCCGCGAAGGCTGGTACAACATGAGTACGCACTTTCCGTGGATCGGGTACCGCACCAGAGACGTCAAAGGTGCGCACGTTGAGTATTGCAAAGGTATTTGCAACCCAATCGGAATCAAAGTTGGTCCGAAATTCGAAGCGGAGGAATTGATTCAACTAATCAACATCCTCAATCCGGAAAACGAAAAAGGGAAAATCACGCTGATTCATCGTTATGGGGCTGATCAGATTCGAGAATGTTTGCCGGTGATTGTTGAGGCGATTAAGTCAAATGAGTTGAACGTGCTGCACTGCTCTGACCCAATGCATGGCAACACGTTTTCGACTAAGTCCGGCATTAAGACGCGAAGCTTTGACAAAATTGCCACGGAGTTGGAGCAGAGTTTCTTGATTCATCGAGAGCTTGGCACGATCATGGGC
>CAZPTT010000028.1:0-23607 GCA_964589435.1 uncultured Pirellulaceae bacterium | reverse complement strand
TGGGCGGTGCACATCTTGAGCTAACCGGCGACAACGTCACAGAGTGTATTGGCGGCGCGGGGCAGCTTGGCGAACCAGACTTGGAGCGTGCCTACAAAAGTTCCGTTGATCCGCGATTGAACTACGATCAGGCGATGGAGATTGCGTTCTTGATCGCCGACAACATGAAGTCAATTAACGGAAGTTAGTGTTCGTTAATCGCATGTGTACCGTCGGTCGGCTTGGCTGATGTGTGCAGCTAGATGTCCTCTGTATCCTCTGTAAATTAGTTGCCACCTCCAACATTCGTGAAATTGGAATGACTATGGCCGCATCGGATTCTTTGACCGATAGCCAAATGGAAATCATTGTTCGCTGCGAAACGCAGTTGGGCTATCAGTTTCGTGACAAAACGTTTTTGTACGAAGCGTTGACCCATGCGTCGATCGCGGACACACGATTAAGCTCATATGAACGAATGGAATTCTTGGGCGATTCGATTCTAGGTTTCGCCGTCTGCGAATACCTTTATCAAAAGTTCCCGGACTGGCTGGAGGGGGATCTTACAAAAGTTAAGTCGAACGTCGTTAGTCGTCAGACCTGTGGCACAATCGGTTTGGAGTTGAAGCTGAACGAACTGATTGTGGTGGGAAAAGGCGTTGGGAAAAAAGGCATCGTTCCTCGCTCACTTTTAGCAAACGCGTTTGAGTCGATTGTTGCCGCGATTTACCTAGATGGCGGCATGGAAACCGTGAAAGGATTCTTGCTTCCGTTCGTTGAGAAGCATGTCGAATCGGCGATCCAGGGGGGACTCGATGTCAATTACAAATCGGAACTGCAACAGTATTCGCAAAAGCGGTTCGGCGTACCCCCCAACTACAATCTGCTGGGGCAGCGGGGGCCAGATCACGAAAAGTGGTTTCAGATCGCAGCCCAGATTGATAAGCGAGCGTTTGAACCTGCTTGGGGCAAGAACAAAAAAGAGGCTGAACAGCGAGCTGCCGCCAACGCCTTGGCTTCCATCGAGGGCATCGAACTGCCTTTTGCCGAAGTAGATTAGTCGATGGAATTGCCCCGAATTGATCGGGGACGCTTTTGAGATGCTCGAATCCATATTGCACTCGGTTCAAGATTCCAAACGCATGACTCAAGCTTCTAAACGCGGGAGTGATGACAGTTCTCGGTTAACGACACGATGTTAGCGCTACCGAGGCGCCCATTTCGCTCGTTGTCCTACTTGTACCCCTGCCATCGGTGGTACTCGTACTCAACTGGCAATGCAGTCGAGCAAAAGTACCATTTTATCGAGTGCGATTTTGGGACATTAAGTTCGCGTTAACCGAGAACTCGCCGAATTATTCTTTTTTAATCGGTGGTTTTGCGTCGGTTGAATCCAAAGTAAACCGGATTTTTTCGGCGTGGTCATTCTTGACTTCGATAATCTCAGCCACCGCGCCTTCGAACTTGATCAAGTCGCCAGTTTCCGGGATCTTGCCAGATTTTGTCATCAAGACACCCGCCACCGTATCTACATCTTCATCGTCGATGTTCAAGTTTAATGCCCGCTCGACTTCGACCACTGGCGTCGATCCCAATACAACAAACTCGCCTGTTGGTAAGACCTTGATCGGTGGTTCTTCAACGGCATCAAACTCGTCGTCGACCGGTCCGATGATCTTTTCAAGCACATTTTCAAGCGTGGCAACGCCAATGATGGTGCCATATTCATCGACAACGAATGTGAGCAATTGATGAGTCGTCTGAATCACCTTCAGGACTTTACTGATCGGCATGTTTTCTGGGACTTTGACAGGATCCCGCATGATGGATCGTAAATCAAAGTCAGCGGTGTCTTTGTCGATGCCCAACAGATCCTTCATGTGAACGACGCCGAGCAGAGTGTCCAGAGAAGAGTCACAGACGGGGTAACGGGTGTGTTTCGTGTCGATGGCTTCCTGGAGCAATTCTGGAAATGGTTTGTTGATGTCCAGAAAGTCCACATCGCCTCGAGGAACCATAACCAAGCGGCAAATCAAATCGTCGAACTCGAACACGGCGTTGAGTAACTTGTGTTCAGAACGAGTCAGATGGCCGTGCACGTGAGCTTCGCGAAGCAGCGCTCTAATTTCTTCTTCATTGTGTGGCGTTCCGTGTCCTGTACTGCCACCCAAGCCCAACCATCCCAAAATCACCTCGGTCGCCCAGTTGAGGACGTACATGAAAGGGAATAGCAAGTAGTAGAAGAACTTCATTGGCAGCGCACACCAGCGAACCATTGATTCAGGTTTGCGAATCGCAAAAATTTTCGGAGCCTGTTCACCGATCACTAAGTGAAGCGATGTGATGAACGAGAATGCGATGATGAAGGCGAAAATATGAATCAAGTTTTCCGAGGTGATTCCCATCCAGCGAAAGATTGGCGCGACAAGTGTAGCGAATGCCGGTTCTCCGACGTAACCAAGGGCCAGCGAAGCCATGGTGATTCCCAGTTGGCAGGCGGACAAAGAGTGGTCTAGTCGATCGGCCAACCATTTAGAGGGCTTGGCGAAGGCGAGGCCTTCGGCTACCATTTTGTCGATCTGGCTGGGGCGGATTTTTACCAGTGCGAACTCAGCGGCGACGAAAAAGCCATTGAGAATGACGAGTACGATGGCTATGATGATCATCGTGACGGTATAAGTATAATCTATTCCTGCGGATGTTCCCTTTTCGGCGACCTCCGATGTTACTACGGCGACGAACGAGCCCCAATCCATTTCGTTTTCCTGTTAGAGGGTAGTCCCTACCAACCGGCTCACATGAGTCGGATTGAGTATGCAGTATATCTAAATAGGGAGAGACCTATATTTTGCGCTGAACTTCCTGTCGCGAACAGGAGCCTTCGAGAATACAAAATCGCTGAGGAAGGAAGTTGACGAATGAGTATGGCTTAGCCGTTTATCCGATCAGCCAATTTTGAAGCACTTGCCGCCTTGATGCCGCCTTGATGCCGCTTGTGAAGCTGAAAATAGCCTCCTGGTAGAGTCAACGAACACATTCAAAAGACTTTCAATGAAAAAGATTTCACTGTTGATGTTTTTATTGGTCTGTCTGGTTCTGGGTACCGGGATTGGTGTCGGGGTTCCCAAGCTCTTGACCAGGCAGTCCGATTCTCTACCCCCCGACGTTCTAAGAAAGATCGAGATTGACTACGGCTATTTTGCCAAGGGTGATGAAGCTCAAGAGATTCTCCAGTCACGTGCGGGGCGAGGCGGGTTAAATGTCCCGTTACTGCAGTTCGTTCGAGCGAGCTTGGTGATCGCCGACGGAGATTTGGATGAACTGCGAGAACTCATTGAGATTCGGGAAGACCCTCGAGATACGCTTGTTCACGCAGAGAAGCTCAACGGTAACCCTGGCGACTATTGTTCTCAGCCATTCAAGTTTGACTGAGGCCAGTTTGCCTAGGTTTAGGTTTGCCTAGATTTAGGTTTGCCTGCCTGCGAATTACTTGCCAGAGATCTAAGTTCTAGTTTTGCAAATTTTGCCTATTGTATTGAGAACCGAGCGATTTTTTTGGTTGAGTTGGGTTTGATAGATCACGGGGTATGTAGCCGCGTGGCCCTTGAGTATTGGATCGGCATAGCTCCGAAGAAGCGGTCGTAATTAGCTGCGGACGGGAGCCCGCAGAGTCGATGTTTCATCGCAATCAAGTCACGAGGTGACGTTCGCAAGATAGCCATTCGTTTGCGATCGCCACTTCGTGGCTTTGGCTATCAAAAACTAGACCGCGGGCTCACACCGCGCGGCTATTTGCGGTCGCCACTTCGTGGCTGAAAAAATGCAAAACTAGAACTAACATAACTGGCGCATTTTCCACCGGCAGTAAAATGCTCAATCTTATCGGCTGCTCAATCTTATCGGCTGCTCAATCTTATCGGCTGCCGATCGCAGCCCGTCGATGACGAAGCAGCAGGCACCAAAACAGATTATTAAAGTGCATCACCCCCATCACCAAAGCAACAATTCCGATTCGCCCGGAGAGTACCTCCAACGAGTCTTCAATCGTGAGGCCGGTTTTTCCGAATCGCAAAATGGCGAAAATAAAGGCCAGGTTCATAAGATAGAATCCGACCAGGAAAAATTTGTTGACTGCTTCGGCAGTGGCAGCGTCTTTCCAGCACTCGATTAGAAATGGCTTGCCATGTTGATAAAGAGACCGGCCGACGAGAACGGTGAAGGCTGCACTAATACCGAGATAGATCAGGTGATTGACAGATTCCATGGCAGACTCCTTTTTATCGGCAGGCTGATATTGGATTGGAGTTCGCGTGACGAACTCTTGAACGAACCAGCGGTTTCGCGATCAATGACGTCCAGCGCGGCCAGACGTCATCGTTTTTGAGCGTACAGCGAATCCGTCTTAAAGGTGATTTGAAGTGGGGGCTGCGATCGCATAAGCCGTTCGTCCCAATGATCGCTTCCGCGCCATGGCAAACGCACCGACCATCAAGAAGTGCATGAATCCAATGACGAAAACCATTGCGCCAATCTTGGTGCTTAAGATTTCGATCGCAGATTTCGCGTCGACCGCGTTGCCGCCGTAGCGAAGAGCAACGCCGACTAATCCCAAAGTGATCAAGTAAAAACCAACTACCATCAAATGAGTTTTGGCTTTGACCAGCGGTGACTCTTCGGAATCCTTGCCCGCCATAAAGACCGGCCCATGGTTACGAAGCGTCCGAGCAACCAAAACGGTGATGAAGATACAAACAGCCAAGTAGCCAAGATAAACCCAAACCATAGTCGTCATCGAAGTGACTCCCTTTGAAGTGTTCCAGTTGGGAAGTAAACATCTGTTACATGCAAATAACCGACGCCCACGTGCACTGCTTAACGCACTGGCAAGTAAATGTTAAAAGAAATCCCAAAAAGCTGAATCCAAAAACGAACCACGAACGTACCGTGCTCGAGCTGACCAAGCCACGTCTGGAAAGGTTGTCATTTCACGGACAAACGAATCGAGCCTTGCGACCTACTATTCCGCCAGCGCGTTGAGGTCCGCCAGCGATAATGCAGCAACCTTTGCGCATACGGCGAGCACAGGTAGATACCTGAGGCCGTTCTAGATTGACGGAGCTGGAGAGGTTTTTTTCTTCTTTTTGGAACGCCAAATGTAGCCGTCGACGATGAAGTGATGCAAGTTCACCGTTGCAACCGTCATCAGAATGGCGGCCTCCAGCTCGAAACCGAATGGGATGTACATCCACGGCCATACCAAGAACAAAACCATCCCCAAGATCATGCTCATCCCGTAAAACGTCATCACATGGTAGCCCGCACCGAACTTGTTATTGGGCTGAGCCATTTTGTCTTTCGTATGGACAATGGTGACAATGACCAGATACTGGAGGGAGTGAAAAATGGTCGCCCAGAACCAGGCATCACCGTAGGACAACGCGACCCACCAAAGGCCGTTGGTCGCGAGAATCATCCAAGCGATCAGAGGCAGGGTTTTCTTCTTATCCTTGAGACGGAAGTAGACCATGATCGGCATCGTGAATATCAAGACCGCCAACACGATGGTCAGGACGTTGATGTAGACCATCATCAATGGATAGTGCGAAATATTGACGAACCACGCCAGGCCAGCTTCTTCCTCGATGAACATCGCACGAATGAACGGCAGCATGCAAATGCCCCAGAACATTCGTTTCTCCGTTGAGTCCATATAAACGCCGGAGCGATAACAGTACATCAGCCCAAGCCCGTAAGCCTGTGCCGCGTAGTGGTAGGGAGACCAGGTTAGGTATAGCGCCCAGAGATGCTGACCGAGCACTTTCGGGTACATGATGCAAAGCGTTGTTATGATGAGTGCGACAACCGGCAAGCCGTAAGCAGCCCAAGCCCGTGACGGAATTTCACCCGGTTTGGTGTAAAGCCGAACCGTTGAAGACGCGAAGTGTGCGTAATTGAAAAACAAAAACACAATCACTTTGGTCTGAAAGCTCTGGGGTGTGATCGAGGGATCCAGTAATACCCAAATGACAAATGGGATACTCAGCGCCGACCCAATCAGCAAGTAATCGAGAACCGGATTCAGGAAGCAACGACCGATCAGGGGTGACCAGTCTTTGGCGGGTACGGAGGTAGGCGATGCAAGTTGTGTTGCCATCGATATCAGGCCTGTTGGTTGGTGATATCACAAGCTGCCGATGACATAGTTGTCAGAGAAGCCTGGTCGATGAAGAAAGTTCGACGGCAGGCTACAGGAATCGTTCAAACGCGTAAATCGCGATTTTGCGAGCGAAAAACGCTGGTGTGAATCAAAATAAGCAGGTGTGAACGGAGAAAACAAGCCGTTTATTGAAGGGGGCCAATTCAAGCTGATCGGTTTTGAACTGCTACTATTCGAATGGCTTTGGCAAGCTAGGGCGGAGCCGAATGAATCCCTTCGGACGGATCTGAATTTTATAGCTGAGCCAAACGTCCGGTGCTGTCGGCGAAGTTTTCAAGATTGAGCCCCATGTTTTCTGCGAGGCTGAGCCATAGGTTGGCCAGCGGCGTGCCCTCGTCGGCCATGAGGTGTCGCCCTGTTTCGATTTTCCCGCCGCCCGATCCAGCCATCACCAAGGGCAATTGCTTGTACGAGTGTCTCGCTCCATTGCCCAAGCCGGAACCAAGGACGAAGCTGCAGTTGTCGAGCAACGTGCCGTCACCTTCTGGGATCTTCTTGAGCTGGTCAACGAGATAGGCATATTGCTGAACGTGAAACTGGTCAATCAAAGAGACTTGGTCATCGCAAGCCGTGTCGTGAGTCATGATGTGGTGGTTGACCGGTTTGTCAAAAACACCTTCGTAGAGTTGCGGTGTTTGCCAGCGTTCTGGGCCAATCATAAACGTTGCGACGCGAGTCTGATCAGTGCGAAAAGCGAGCACCATCATGTCGCCCATCAATCGAATAAACTCGCCGCGATCGACTGGAACGTTCGCTGGCATTTCCAAATTTAGGTCGGCGATTCTGTCTTTGGAGTCTTTCTGAATTCCGATTCGCTTTTCAATGGCACGAACGGACTCCAGGTACTCTTCCATCTTCTGACGATCTTTAACGCCAAGTTTTTTGTTTAACTGAGCCGCTTCATCCAAAAGTGTGTCGAGGACGCTTTGGTCGACACTGCCAGATTGGCCAAACAATCGCTTAAAAACCTTCTGCGGATCGTTGAGCGATTTGGCATTGTTGCCCGGCCCGTACCAAGAGATCGCATCAAAGAGCTTGGGCTCCATGTTGTCGACAAAAGTGTTACAGCTAAGTTCAAGCGATGGAAACGCTGCACCGTTGCTTGGATGGCGAGCGATAATTTGATCCAGCGTCGTGTCGATCGCAGTGACGCCATCTTTTCGCTCGTTGGGAAGGGCGCTAGTCAGCCAGCATGAACCAGCCTGTGAGTGCGGTTCGCCTGTCAAGTAAGTTCGATTCAATCCACTAATGACGTTGATGTCAGATCGTAAATGCTCAAGGGGTTTAAGTGATTCTGGCAATTCAAATTCAGTCCCGGTCTCTTTGGGAAACCAGGTGTCTGCGATGACGCCGTTGGGCATGTACATAAACGCCAGTCGATTGGGAGCGGCGATCGCGGACGACGCGGCTGATCGAGTGACGCCCAGCACGTGTGCAGTTGGAGTCATCGCCTCTAACCACGGCAGCGCGACTGCCGCAACGGCGCTTTTCAAAACAGTACGTCGTGTGATTGGTTTCATGGTTGTCTGACTTTGGTTGACATCGAATCGTCAAATCTTGAATCGTAACCGTTGATTCGATTAGTCCGTTTGGTTTTCACTTGGATTCGTTTCGAGGCGAAACATTTTGCTTAACACGACGTTCTTGATTACCGAGTCGAAGCGCGATCCCTCGTTCAGAACGGCTTCGGTAACTCGTCTGATTTCAAGTTCATCTGAGTAGTGCAATTGGCGTCCAAGAGCATACTTCATTGTATGCTCAACAAACGCTTTGACGAAATCCTCTTTGTGGCGTGACATGACGGCTTTGAATTGTGAGGAACCGTCAAATATGTCTTCTTTTAAGTTGCCCCGTGTGTCGATTGCATCACCGTTCTCATAAATCTTTTGCCATTGGCCGACCGCATTGTATTTTTCAAAGGCGAAACCAAGGGGATCCATTCGGTCGTGGCAAGACGCACAAGCCGGATCCTCTCGGTGTCGTTCCAGCTCTTCACGAACGTTAAAATGGACATCGACGTTTTCTTCATTTGTTACGAGAGCTGCAACATCGGCAGGTGGAGCCGGCGGCGGCTGGTTGAAAATGACATCAAGAATCCAGGCACCGCGTAAAACGGGACTGCTACGTTTCGTAGTCGAAGTCGAAACCAACATCGCTCCCGAGGCAATGACACCGCCACGGTGTGGCGTCGGCCACTTGATGCGGTAGTAATCTTCGTAGTCCTCGCGTTTGGGAGTGTAGCCCAAGACTTTTTTCGGGTCGAGGTAATACCAGTCCATCAGTGCTCGATTGAGGTAGGCAAAATCCGCCGTAATGAACTCAACGATACTTCGATTTTCTACCATGATGGTTTCGAACAAAAGCATTTGCTCGACCATCATCGAGATCGCTGGTGGCGGCACGTCTTTGCGATAATAGTCAGGGTACTTGTCTTTGTCAGGGCTGGCGGAGGCGGCTTTTTGAAGCTTCAACCACTGCATCCCAAAATCAGTCGATAGCGATTTGATCTTCTTACTATTCATCATTCGCTTGACTTCGGCAGCCAGGCTATCTTCCGTTGCCAGACGGCCTTCTTTTGCGGCTTGAAATAACTGATCGTCAGGCATTGAAGCCCATAAAAAGTATGACAGCCGCGAAGCCATCGCAAATTGGTGTTCCAAGCGAGCATCTTCAGCGAGTTCTGCTGGTTCTCGAAACTCTCTGCGGTAAAGGAAATTGGGCGAAGTCAAAATCGCCGAAACGGTCGTCTGCATCGCCGAAGTGTACTGCGAAGCGTCGTTGTTCAATTTCTGTTCAAACAGATTCAGGTAGCGTTGGAGTTCACTATCGGCAATCGGTCGTCGGAACGCACGCGGCAAAAACGACGCCAGATTGCTGTTAGCCTGAGAAATTAATTTGGCGGTAACGTCCGAGTGGCCGACAAACATCGATTGCCACAGCCCAGACAGCTCTTCGAATTCCGGGTTCCTGACAAGCGCCGAGGCGATGTCAAAATAGTTCTCCATCAGAACCGGAGACATGCTCAATGTCGTGTAATCATTTGCAAATCCATGTTCAACGGGCGGATCAACAGGAAGCGGTGATAGATCGGGTAGATCGGAATGGCGACGATGTGAATTCACAAAATAGGTGATCGCCAATACATAACGAGGCATCTTGTTGGATGCAGGTTTGAAATAGTCTTCCGTCTGAACAATCCGCGCACCGTTATTGAATATGTCGCGATCAATTCGAAACAAATCGCGAACAGTGTTTTCGTACTCGACTCGGTTCAGGCGGCGAATAACGGAAGGGGGATTTGCATCTTCCGTGTTCTGCTTGATTGTTTCCAGAATCCAATTTTGGACGAAATCAACTTCTTTGGCATCCGGTTGATTTTCACTCTCTGGCGGCATCGAACCCTGTTCCAAGACATCGAGGATCGACGACCAGGTTTCTAGATCTTGCGACACATCGTTTTGTGTTTTGAACTGTGCAAAATCAAGCCCGCTGTCATTGTCGTCACCCGTATGGCACTTGAGGCAATGTTGAGTCAGAAACGGCTGGATATTGTTAGCAAAATCGTCTTTGGGATCGTTAGCCAATTTTGAGGCGGGAGTCTTGTCTCCAGGCAACACGTTTTCTGACGGAAGACTTGAAGGCGAGGAAGTTGCAGACGATGGTTGAGAGCGTCGCGAAGAGACTTGTTGAACAGCGGGCTTCTGGGATGCAGCGTTCGACTGCGGCCTAAGCTGAGAACCAATCCCTGATTGAATCCAGCAACCCAAAACGCCGACGGTCAGAGCCAGCAAAGCAGATTGACTCAGTCGAGTTTGGTGTGATCGTTTCACGTCTTGCAGTCGATGGTGAAGAAATGAGAGATGCGATATCGAATTGGAATTGGCGAGCAAGCGGACGCGAGCCGTCAGGTTGAGCCATTCGCGACCTGAAAGAAACCGCATCCACGGAATGACGGCAACGAACTTACCAAGGGAACTAGCCCATTTTAACCTTTCCAAGCGTTTGGATAGCAGAACTATTTTTCGGAATCAATGTCGTTTGGTTCCTGGCTTCAAAAAATCGTCATATCAAAGCATTTTGACGGTCTTGCAGGCATTTGGTTCCCTATCAGGGAGGGAGCCTTTCGAGAATGTCGCGTCGCTAAATTGGAGCGGTACTTTGAATGCGGCAAGCGCAGGCTTACAGACGCCTCAAACCGTCTTCGGTCATCGGATTCGGAATGTCGATGTCAATCTGATCGATGAGGGCCAACGTTGCTTCATCTAGAACCAATTCTGAAGCAGCGAGAATGTCCGCGAGCTGTTCGAATGTTCGGACGCCCACGATTGTCGACGCTACAAAATCATGTTGTTTGCTCCACGCGGTTGCCAACGTCGTTACGCTTATCTCCAGATCCGCGGCAATCTTCTGCAACCGGCGAACCGTTTCAAGTGAACGTTCGTTGACAAATCGTTGAGCCATTTCTTTCTGTCGTTCGCCGGTACCATTGAGGTACTTCGTGAACCGACCATCATCAGGAAGACTTCCCTCTCCGACGTTGTATTTGCCAGTCAACACGCCACCTCCCAATGGAGAATAAGGAAGCAGGCTGCATTTTTCCTCGCGACAGACCTGGGCTAACTCACTTTCGCAACGCCGATTGATTAACGAAAAATTGTTCTGAATGGCGTCGTATCGAGCGAGACCAAATTCTTTTGAGGCCGCAAAACTTTTCATCATGCCCCAACAGGTTTCGTTACTCGACCCAATGACGCGAACCTTGCCGTCTTCGATCAATTCAGTCAACACGCTGAGCATATCTTCATATCGGGCTCCGTGATCGGGCCAGTGTGTCTGGTAGAGATCGATGTAGTCCGTCTGCAAGCGATTCAAGCTGCCTTCGATCGCGCGGATTATTTGGTGTCGATCTAACGTGGTCATTCCGTGTCGAACAGGGGGAACGAACCATCCGTGGCCGGGGCCAGTAACTTTGGTCGCGACAATGACAGAATCACGAGGCTTCGTCTTAAGCCAGCGGCCGAATATTTCTTCGGTCAAGCCAAACGTTTCCTCGGAAGGCGGCACGGGATAGATCTCTGCCGTGTCATAGAAGTTGATTCCGTGATCCAAGCACGCGTCAAGGATTCGAAACGCGGTCGATTCGTCCGTTTGCGTCCCGAAAGTCATCGTTCCCATGCAGATATCGGAAACCGTCAAGCCGCTTTGGCCAAGTCGTCGTTGATTCATGAGTCAAATCGTAAAGTAGAAGTTGCCGCCAAACAATGAGACCAATTGATATAGTCTTAGTCGTCGGCAAGCAAGGTAGCGACTTGATTCGATTCGATTTGCAGGGGATTTAGTAGATGTAAGTTGGTGAATTACATCGCAACTGGCATCAGATAGTTTTCGGCTGGCTTGACCTCAAGTCGTTCACAGCGTTCCATGTAAAACTGCCGTGGTTCCTCGCGACAAAGGCAAAGCCCCAAGAACCGGCCGTTGGGTAAGAAACGAATCGGGCTGACGACGCGTTTGGTTTGGTTTCCTTTCGAGTCAAGATAAAGAAACTCAACGACCAGCCGATCACTGTCTTGCATCGATTGAAAGATCTTGCCACGCATGTTTTTCGCCATTTGAAAGTTGGTGATTCACTTGGATGAAGCGAACGTCCGCCTCATCGACTTTCGATACCAACATTATCGAAGCCCGCCTGACACGTTTGGTCACGGCGATTTCGATTGGAGAGAATAACTTGGCATTCGGCGAAAAAACGTTGGTTTATTTGCCAATTCGCAGAGAAGAAATTAGTCAACTTCGACGATTTTCATTTCTCGGATGGCTCGGCCAAATGTCGGATCGAGCTCTAAACATTTCTGATAGGCTTCGCGAGCTTCGTCAAATTGATACTTCAGCCGATGGCCTTTGCCCAGTAAATAGTAGCTGGCTGGATCATTGGGAATCAGTTTCAGCGCGTCTTCGGCCAAGCCAATGACGGCGGCTCCTTGACCCCGTTTGCAATATTCTTTGGCCAGCCGGTGCATGCCGATCACTTGATACTGATGGCTCTTTTCCTGGTCGCCGAGGGACAGGAAGTGCTTGGACATTTTTTGGCAGCCGTCAATCGTTCTATCATCCGAATCGAGCTGGATACTTTTGGTCAGGCAATCCAACATCTTTTCGGGTTCCAACATCTTTCGGTGGAATTCAGCTTTCTCGTTCAAAATCCCAGTCGTTGGACCCATGCGTGCGATTCGATCATTCAGCTGTTTGAAAGCACGTTCGCGATACAATCGCTTCTGCTCAAACTTAATCAACGACTCATTGACGCTCTGCGTCCATTCAATGTCCAGTAATTTTTGAAACTCGATCGACGTATCTTCATACTTTCCCAACGCAGCAATTCTCATGATTTCGGCGATCCGTTTTTCGTAGCCGAGGCTTTCGAAAGCGCCTCGGAGTTCCTTTCGCTCGGTGTCGAACGGCGAACTCAATCTCTCCTGGGCGGCTTCGCCTTCAACGCTGAGGCTAATCGCCTTTCTGGTTTCGCCTTTGGCTTCGGCGATACGGGCGAGCAATGGATGACAACGCATGATTTTTGGCTTCTCTTCGAGAATGCTGGTCAGCAGTTCTCGCGATTCATCTAACTTGCCGTTTCGAAACAGAATCTTTGCCAACTCAAAGCGCGAAATCGGCAGCTTTCTAGATTTTCGAAAGGCGGCTTCGGCGGCAACGGGGTCTTCGTTGCGAAGATGATTACGTCCAATGAAATAAAGCGTTGCCGTCGGTTCGGTGTAGCCCAGTTCTAAAGCTCGCTCAAATTCAACATTGGCTGCGTTGGCTTTTCCACTCCGAGAAAGGCAGAATCCGTATTCATGGGCCAATCGCGCCGATGTTGGATTCATCTTCGCGGCTTGCTTGTAACAAATCTCTGATTCCGAAAAGTACCCATATGCCAAATACCGATGGGCTAGAATTCGCCAGTCGTCTGCACTGCGGCATTCAGCGATGCTTTTCTCGAAATCGGCACGCGTCAAAGAATTGATGAAATCGAAATTCGCAACGGGAGGACGGGGCGTGAAAACCCGTTCAAGAATCCTGCCGCCAAATACGGCGAGTTCCAAGGCGACGACCACGAGTAAAACCAAAGTAGCGCGATTCATTTTTTTCCCCGATTCAAAAAGATGTCGACACTACCAAACCGTTCGGCCGGATTTCGAAAATGGAAAGACGTGGTGATGATGTCGTCGCGTCCGTCCTGGTCAATGTCGGCACAGGCAACGGAGCCAAGTTGAATGGGGCGATCCGCGACCTGCCATGTTTTGAATTCTTGTTGGCCATCGTTCTCCAGCCAAACAACGCTCGCTGAGTTTTCCTGATTCCAATCGTTAAACATGGTGACCATCGCGACGTCCGTATCCCCATCTCCATCGAAATCCCCAGGCGTACACCCGTAAACTCCAGGAACGTTGGCAAGCTGCTTCGACTCAAATTTCAAATCGCCTTTGTTTTCCAACCACAAACACCCATGCCAAGGTTGTGGAAAGTTGTTGATCAATTCAAGATTGTCGCCCAACGACAAGAGAAGATCCTTGTCTCCATCTTGGTCAAGGTCGCATGATGTCATGCCCGCGCCGCCCAAGTCGAAATTCCACGAAGCAAAAACTCGATGGCGTTTGGAATTGTTCAGTCCAGTGCCATCGTTTTCAAAGATCCACACCTCTTCTTCTTCTTGAGTCACAATCGCAGCCACATCTAAGTCACCATCTCCATCGAAGTCCTCGACCGGCACGTGAATGGTTCCCGAAACGGACATCAGTTCGTAGTCAGTAAATTTTTGGTTCCCATTATTTTCCAGCCACAATATCTGGCCCTGTAGAAGACCGCCAAAGACCGCCACGACCAAATCGGTGTCGCCGTCCCCATCAAAATCACCCGGCTGGACATCAGTGACGCGTCGAACGTCCCTAAGCAATTCGACCGTATCATAACCGTCACCAGTATTGTTTAGCCAAAAGACTCGGCCGACAAAATCGTTGGTCGGCATGATTCCGCCCAGTGCCGCGACGACAAAATCCAAATCGCCGTCTTGATCCAGATCGATGGGGGTCGCGTGAGACGGAGCGGAAATCGGATAGTCTTGATTGAGGGTCGTTTCCTTCCAGGTTCCGTCAGGCTGTCGAATCAGACTGACAACGATCGCGCGCCGAGCATCGCAAGCAACCAAGTCAACTTGTTTGTCGCCATCGATGTCGACCGGTTGCACATTAGTAAACAACTGGCCAAATTCTGGAGGAGGGTAAGCGCTCTCGGATTGAAAGCTAATTTCTGATGCTGGAAAACTTACGACCGGTTTGAGTACTTCAAACGCCGGAGCCATTGGTTTCAGGTACGGTGTTCCGAAAATGGCGAAAATTGGAAAGAGGATTGCGAACAAGAACAATAGCAGTCCGATGGCAGAAAGCCTTTTGGGCTGATACTTCTTCGTCTGATACTTCTCAGTGGGTTGTGAGTCGTTCACGTTGAGTTTTATTCGTTGGAGTGAAAAACGTGTCTGTTCGGTGACACAAAATAAGTGACCGAACAGGCGAATCGATCGTAACGGACTTTTGATCATTGAGTTGGAGCAATTTACTCCAGTCCGGAATTTTCGCTTGAAAACGTATTCGTCGCAATATGAGTGATTACGTAACGCCTTCGTCAATAGTTCCCTTTCGCGCGGTTGGCTAGGATTGGCAAGATTCGTGTGGATCTATTTGAATTAGTGAAAGGTCTCGAATGAGCCGTGATCGATCGCACGCTTTACACTGGTCTTTTTGCCCGTGCGATGATCGACGGCTCGGTCATTCAAGAAGTTGTAGGTTCGGATTTTGTGGCCGCGACCTTTGTTCGCCAGTTGACGTTTGCGCAATTCACCATACTCGGCGTTGGATTTCTGAAGTTCCAAGTCGCGAACGCGGGTTGTCAGAATCTTTAGTGCTTCGCGCCGATTGGCTTGCTGATTCCGGCCGTTGACAAAAACTTGAATGCCAGTCGGGCGATGGAGCATGCGAACGGCAGAGTCCGTTTTGTTTTGGTGTTGCCCACCTGGGCCATGCCCCTTTTGCGTAATCGTTTGGATATCGGCAGGTAAAACATGAACCTGTAGTTCGGTCAAAACCGGCAAGATCGCGACGGACACGTAGGAAGTATGGCGCCTTCCCTTGCTCTCTGTCGGCGGAATGCGCTGTACGCAGTGGGTGCCGATTTCGGGCTCGACGATGCGCCAGATTTGTTTGCCCGTCACCATCGCAACGAAATGGCCTTTGGAGAACGAGACTTCGGTGACGGAGCAACCGTTCGTGAGTAGGTATTTTGAGAACGCGCGAAAGAGGTCGCGAACAAACAGCTTCGCATCATCTCCGCCTTCACCGGCTTTGATCTCCAGAATAACCTCGTGCGAAGCAGCCAGCGTTTGTTGAAGCTGGGCGCTAAAGAGACTTTGACGCGATTGACTTTGTTGCGTCGGAAGACTTGGCGTCTGTTTTTGCCGCGAGAGAGGCAGCCTGTTTTGATTTAAGTCGCTTTTGCTTTTTGTTTTTTTTAGCCATTGTGTGCTTCAATCGTGAATTGGTAACGCGAACCGAATTTGTCTGAAGATCGAGACACGCGATGCCAACAAGGGTTCGCATGAAAAGCCCATGGAATGAGTAGCCAAGCCAGTTGCAGGAGCGAATTTTCCTAAAGGGCATTTCAAAGCCCAAAGTCGTTGGCCTCATCGCGGTCTTTCGCGGTCTTTCGCGGTGTTGCCCGGTTTTGTGCTATCTAACGCGTTGGATCAGCGGAGCGATCCGCGACTTTCAAAAGTTTTGAAATGCTGTTTAGTCAGGCTCGGTCGGATTAGCGATGCAATACAAATTAGATTTGGAACGTACAATCAGCCGGTTTCCGCTTACCGCTGGTGAAGCCATGAAACCGTCTCCCAATTTTGATTGGCTGACGAGATCAAACTCTGCACCGGGTCTGACGACATGAATGTTTCCATTCTCTGAGACAAAGTAGAGCAAGCCGTTGGCTAAAATTGGCGACGCAGAATACTTGCCGCCCAATCGCTCTTGCCAAACGGTCTTTCCAGTTGCCGGATTCACGCAAGACAAGACACCTTTGTCGTCGGTCATGTACAGTCGATCCTCCGCTAGGATTGGCGAAGGCTTCTTGCAAACGGTTTTGCTAAGTTTCCACTTTACATGCGAGTCGGTAATGTTGCCGGAGCCAGACGGGTCGACCGCAATCATCTGCCCCATTCCGTTGGTGATTAAAACCTGCCCATCGTTGGTGATCAGTGGCCGCGCCGAGACATTCATTCCGTCGTGATAAACGATCCATTTTTGCTTGCCACTGTTTGGGTCATAGGCAACCGTCGCAATGGCACTGGGGTATATCAGGAGCGGCTGGTCGTCGACATCGAAAATCGCCCCGGTCCCATAAGCCTTTTTGAAGTCTCCATTGTCGGTGCCGTAGTCAATCGCTCGATCGGTTTTCCAAACCGTTTCACCGGTGTGTTTGTCGAGGGCGATCACGTATTGCTGATCGGCACCGTCAAATGCAACGATCAGCAGGTCGTTGAACAGGATTGGAGAAGAACCTGCTCCACGAAAGTGATCGCATTCCAAGTCGGCGCGATTCCATATCGGCTTGCCCGTCGTCGTGTCGAGGCAGCAAGTTCCGTATTTGCCAAAGTGAACGTAAACGCGATTCGCTTCGATTGCGGGTGTCGGACTGGCGTAGCTATTGGTTGGATGGCAAAAATCGGGCTCGTCATTCTCATAAAGAATGACATCATGAATCAGTTTTCCAGTCTCTAGGTCTGCGCAAACGGCTGACATTCTTTTGCCATCAACTGTAGCCGTCGTTAACCAAACTTGATTCTTCCAGATCACTGGTGATGACCAACCTTTGCCGTGAATGGGAGTTTTCCAGGCAACGTTTTCCGTTTCGCTGATTTTTGTAGGCAAAATAGATTGTGTCGCGTGACCATCAGCGGTCGGCCCGCGGAATTCAGGCCAGTTGGTTTGTGCAAAGCTATTTTGCGCTGCGGAAAGCAATAGGCCAACAACCAAAGTTCGAATGAAAGGAAGATGGTTCATGGCTTGGCTCAGTCTTTGAATCGAGGGCGGTGGTAATTCAGGACGCACGCTTGGATTAGAGCTCAGATGATTTCAATGAGCAAATGCGAAAGCCAGAGGAGCGGATATTTGCCGCAGAATTAGAAGCCAGAATTGCCATCAGAAGGATTGAGAAGCAGCGAGCCAACTTGCCAGAAGGCGATTCTGTTCGCTTGATTTTCCTGTTGATTCTTAGTTCTAGTTTTGCGTTTTTTTATCACGAAGTGGCGAACGCATGTAGCCGTACGGCGGAAGCCCGCGCTCGTTTTTCAACTGGCTAAATTTCGAAAACAAGAACTTAGCGGTCTAGACGCTCACCGTCTCTCGTTCTTCAAGCTTGGAGTGTCCGTCAAGCATGCGAAGCTTCCGTTCGTTCTGAACATGCGCCGCCAGGGTGTTAAATTGTTCCGCCAATCTTTCGAAGTAGTCCCCGTCGCGGAATCGAATCGGTTTGACTTCTTTGCCGTCAGCTAGGTTCTGCAATTCATTTCCGAGTCGATGCACGGGGCCCGCAATTCGATTGGAAGCTACCAATGCGTCGTACATAAAGATTGGCAGTAGCAAAAAGCTTGCCAACACGACTGCTGAGTACTGATTCCAAACTTCATAAACCAACAGAAGCGCCGATTGGGCTGGGTTGTTGAGCGCCGTGAAGATCACGACCACCGCGATAATAAGCGAAGTACACAGATACCAGCGAAAAAAGCATTGCTTAATAAACTCGCCTTGATTTTTGGCATCAATGAAAAGAGTCTTGCGCAATCGTTTCTTGTCACTTCGATTCATGGAAGGCGTCCAGGCGGTAGGGAGGTGGCAGTTGGGAGGTTGGAGGCAGGTGCCAATCAAAAGTAGCTTATGATTCCAGTTGATGCTAAAAAAACCTGTCACTGTCACTAGAAAAAAGCTCCCGATGCTAGGTTCTGGCGCGGGCTTATTGTTGCCGAGTTGTGATACGATTAGTCTAAGGCGATGTCGCAGGTAAGCCTGTAACGGTTGGAACGACTTTTTTGAATTGGAATCTGTTTTGAAATCCACTTTGGCAGGATGGGCTTTGTTTTTTGCTTTGTTTTTGAACTTGGCGATGACGGCTAATGGTCAAGAGAAGAAACTGACTCGCGATCAAATGGTTTTGAAAGACCGTGAGCAAATGACGGGCAATTCTGATTGGATCTATGACGATCTCGACCAAGCCAAAACCGTCGCACGTGAACAAGGCAAGCCGTTGATGGTCGTTTTGCGCTGCATCCCATGACATGCGTGTAGTTCTTTTGACGGGCAGGTTGTCCGTCTCGACCAGCAGTTGAAGGACGTTGCCGACCAATTCGTAAACGTTCGATTGGTGAAGTGCAATGGATTGGATTTGGAGCAGTTTGAGTTCGATCACGACCTGACGTTCGCGGCGTTTTTTCTGAACGCGGATGAAACGCTCTACGCCCGTTACGGAATTCGTACTGGCAAAGAAGCAGACGACGACGTCTCGTTGGACGGATTGGCAGCGACAATGCGACGCGTATTGGAGTTGCACAAAGCCTTCCCGAGCAATCGTGAACAATTGGCTGGCAAGCAAGCGAGTTTGGAATCTCGTGGCGACTCAGTGTTTCGCGTGCCAGAAGACTATGCGGCGCTTGATCATTTCAAGGGTGAATTGAACTATAAAAAACAAGTCGCCAAGAGTTGTGTTCATTGCCACCAGATCGGTGACGCGAAACGATTTGAGTTGCGACACAAAGGCCTTTCGTTTCCGGTTAAGTTGCTTTACCCCTATCCGGCGGTGTCAACGATTGGGATTGAGTTGGATCTCGATACATGCGCGACCATTAAATCGCTTGTAGTGGATCAAGTTGGTGAAAAAGCTGGTCTGCAAGTCGGTGATCAGGTTTTATCGATCTCCAACCAAGCGATAGCTTCGCCCGCCGATGTTGCTTGGGTTTTACACAACAGTGCCGATAATGATACGTTGCGTTTTGAAGTCCAACGGGAATCGAACAAGAGAATCAATGTGGATGTTGAGTTGCCAGCCGGTTGGCGGAGAACAACCGATATATCCTGGAGACCAACGACGTGGCAGTTGCGTGGAATGGTCACCGGCGGCGCTGTTTTTGAAGCCTTGGATTTGGCGGCTAAGCGTAAGATGGATTTGAGTGCGGATCAGATGGCGCTGCGGATCAGTCATCTTGGTCGTTACAACGATCATGCCCGGACGTTGAAGGCAGGCGCGAAAATTAACGACGTGCTGATTGCTGTGGATGGTCAAGACGATTTGTTGAGTGAAGCAGCGGTGATTGAATACGCGATTCAAAAGAAGAAACGTGGAGATTCAATGACGTTTACTCTGCGCCGGAAAAATCGCGAAATTGAGGCGACTATCAAGCTTAAGTAGGCGACAACGTGAGGAAATCAATTCGAGATTGAAACTTCGCTTCAAACAATGATCGTATCCAACCGTGCTCATTGACAAGCCACTAACTCGTTTTCGACGCGGCGATATCTGATTCGCTTTGTTCTTGAGCTTCCGGCTTTGGCGGCTGGATTAACCTCTTGAACAGCGCCGAAAACGAGCGGCGGATCAGCGCGAGCACAGCGTAGGCAACGACACCGATCAAGACACCAGCACCATCGAACAGCAAGTCGGAAAACCTCGTTGAACGGTCGGGCAAGAATAGTTGCATACCTTCGGTTGCGGTTGCCAGCAAGAAGAAGATCGTAGCCATTTGAACTCGCGACAGACTGAACCGCCTTCGCATCAAGAGCGCGACAAAGGCGAACGCGGCGAATCCGATGACGTGTCCCAGTTTGCCCGCGCTAAATGCAATGGGTATCCAAATTGGATTGACCAATCCATTCTTCGTCATGAGTGCATTGAGCGGCGCGAGCAGTGATCTGACCGCCTCGTTTGGAAGAGTGATACCAATCCCAATGATCAGCGTTAGCACGGCTGGCAAAACGAGCAAAATTCCGTTCCCGGTCTGCAGGAAATGATATGCAACACGTACGCCGAAAAAAATCCACAATAGAATTAGGCTGCCGAAAAACCATGGGAATGGTGGCCAGTGCTTTACGATTTGAACCGATGCATTGCTAACTGAAATCCTCCCGGCGTTTCGGATTAGACCAACGTTCATACGCAAGCGTTGTGCCTCGTTGGAAGGAAACACAACTTTCGACCAACGGTTTTTTCCGCTCCATCCACTTTCGCACCTAATTGAGAAAAGTTGCTTCCTGTACTCAGTAGGCTCGTTCAACTCATCAAATGAAATAATACCGCCAAGGTTCCGCCGATTGGGATGCTCAAGAATGTCGTAGTCGATGTCGCCGCTAAATCGAATTCCACTTTCTATTTCGACGTTGAGCTTCGGGCGGTCAAATTCAAATGACGCGACACTGCGTTCGTGGGAATCAAGGCTGACAGAAAGTTTATCTTCTGCGAACGAAAATGAATGGGAAGCGCCAGCGAATGTCCAATGGTCTTGGTTGGAAAAGGCAGGAATGGCGCGCTGAAACGATATTGGGACGTACTTCGGCAGCGCAATGCCGAGAACCCAAGTCGCCAATGTGAGGTATGCGAATCCCCAAAGCAAATTGCGGCGGGCTTCAGCGAATAGATATTCTTTTCGCGGCATAAGAGAATGAAGGCGGGGCTTGCTGGTGAAAAGTTGGATAGTTGAAACGAGGTTGTTCGAAGAGGAGGCTTCTTCATGCTCGAGTTGGTGAAGCACGAAGAATTTTCGGAGTTCTCTCGTTCGATAATTCAATGGGAAGACAGAAGCGACCTGAAAGGTGCTGCACTAACTAGTGCTTTGTTCCAATTCAAAGTTCCGGTTCCTCATCCTAAAATCAAATTGGAACAATGCACTAGTGTAGTTCCCGAGTTTGAAAGTGGTAACAATTCGACGGCACGCTGGCGGAAAGGGTGAAATTCTTTAGCTGACCGTATGGGTGATCCGCGTGGGTGAGCTGTAAAAGTGAGCCGTATGGTTAACGCAAATGTGGCGAGAATTCTTCTGCGAAATTGGCTTCCGCCTCGGGTTGAGCCATGACTCTTCCCCAGACGCTTCGGCAATTCAGAATCAGCCAGCTTAGTCCTTAAGTGATGCCAGCTTCTGCTCCCGAATCCCCAACGCCTCATCTACGATTGCGATTTCGTCGTCGGTCAGACTCCAGTCACTCGCGGCAACGGTTTGTTCGATTTGAGCAGGGCGACGGATTCCTACAATGGCAGATGTCAGTTCCGGTCGCCGCAAACACCAAGCAATTGCCAACTGGGCCAGCGGTCGATTGTTGGATTCTGCGATTGGTCGAATTGAATCGACAAACTCAAGATTGATTTCCAACTGAGGCGAAGCAAATTTTGGGTCGCGCGAGCGGTGGTCGTCGTCCGGTAGGCTGGCGGCACGCGAAGTCGAAAACGAGCCTGTCAGCAAGCCTTTGGCCATCGGACTGTACGCCACGACGCCAATTCTATTCTTGTCACAAAAGTCGAGCGTCGAATCCTCGATTGCTTTTTGAAACATGTTGTAAGGTGGCTGCAATGATGCGATCGGGTGAATGTTGATCAGCCGTTCCATCTGAGCGACTGTTTGATTCGAAACTCCGATGTGGCGAACTTTTCCCTGCTTGACGAGTTTCGCCGCGGCTTCCCAGCCCAATTCGATATCGCCTTCTGGATCAGGCCAGTGCATTTGTAAAAGGTCAATGCACTCGACGCCTAGGTTCTTGAGGCTTGCTTCGCATTCGGCAACAACGTTGGATGGTTGCAAATTGCCGCCAATCGTTTTGTCAGGATTTTCAACGCGGCCAAACTTCGTCGCGACCAAGGGCCGCTCACCGGTCGGTAAGTCAGCCAAAAATTTGCCGACGACGCGTTCGCTTTCACCAAGTCCATAAATAGGAGCGGTGTCGATCCAGTTGACCCCCAACTCAATCGCACGTTTCATTCCCGCGATAGATTCATCAGTCGCTTGGTCGCCCCATCCGTAAAGCCAGTTTTTTCCGCCAATCGCCCAAGTGCCAACACCGATCGTAGTCAGTGATAAATCGGTCGATCCAAGTTGCCGTTTTTGCATTATTTTGAACTCAAGATTTGTGAAAGAGTCTGCTAATCGCGCTTTACGGATTAAGTTAAGGTATCTCAGTGAGGTCGCCAATTGGCCTCCATTCCAAAACGACTAGAATACAGTGATGGGTTCAGTGACTTGGTTCGGATTGAGACGGTTTGCGTTGGAACGGTGTGCATTGGAACGGTGTGCATTGGAACGGTTTGGGCTCTCTTCCTGATACCGTCGCGTTCAAGCTAGTGAGATCAGATTGATTAGGCAACTATTAATTCTATTGGCTATCGCTGCCTCCGTCAGTTTATCGGTGCTTGATCCGGTTCGGTGCGGTCACGCTCAGGAACTCGATTCGTCACGGCGTATCCGCTGGACAGATTCGCAGATCAAAGGCACTCCCGATCCGCCTTCGCCTTACAAGATCGAACGGGTTTTCGATTCTTTGACATTCAAGCGACCGACGGAAATGCTGCGCGTCCCGAAAACAAATCGGTGGTTAGTCGTTCAGCAGAATGGCACGATCGTTACTTTTTCGAAAAATCAGCCGTTCGATGTTCAGCCCGCGATTGTCATGCGAGATGCGATCAAGACAGCTTTTCGGCCGCATGGATTCGCGTTCCATCCAAAATTTCCCGAGCGGCCTTATTGTTACATCGCTTTTTCTTTCAAGAAGAAGGATCCTCATGGCGTTCAATTGTGTCGGTTCGAAGTAACGGATCCAGAGGTCTTGAAGATTGACCCAAAAAGCGGATTGACACTGGCGACGTGGAGTAGTGTTGACCACTTCGGCTGCAGTCCGAAATTTGGGCCAGACGGCTACCTGTATTGGACGATCGGTGACGGTCAGTATCCCAATCCTCCCGATGCCAAAGGAACCGGGCAAGACATTTCAGACTTGCAGGCATCGGTGTTGCGAATTGATGTCGACAACCAAGACGAGGATTTGCCGTATCGAATTCCGCCGGACAATCCGTTCGTCAAAGTTCCAGGAGCGCGTGGAGAAGTGTGGGCGTTCGGTGTTCGAAATCCGTGGCGAATCGCATTTCACCCCACCACCGGAGAGCTTTGGGCGGCGGATGTTGGCTGGGAAATGCGAGAGATGATTTATCGAATCGAGCGCGGCGCAAACTATGGCTGGAGTGTTGTCGAAGGCAGTCAGAATGTCAAAGTCGATGGCGAACGAAGTAGCATTCCGATTTCGAAACCGGTTTTCGAATACGATCACGTCGAAGGCCGTTCGATCACG
>CAZPTT010000027.1:18423-47956 GCA_964589435.1 uncultured Pirellulaceae bacterium | reverse complement strand
ACGCGGGCTGGTTCGACGCCGGTTAATTTCTGATCCAGACCTTGGAACGGAAACTTTAGCTGCTGATGATCGATACCCAACAAATGCAGCATCGTGGCGTGAAGGTCGCGGACATGAACTGGGTTTTCAACCACGTTGTAGCTGAAGTCATCCGTCTTGCCATAATGCATTCCACCTTTGACGCCTGCGCCAGCCAGCCACGCCGTAAAGCATCGTGGATGATGATCGCGTCCGTAGTTATCCGTCGACAATTTTCCTTGACCGTAAACGGTTCGGCCAAACTCACCGGCAAACACCACGAGTGTGTCTTTAAGTAATCCACGTTGCTCTAGGTCAGTAAGTAATGCCGATGTTGGTTGATCGACGTCTTTGCATTGGCCAGTCATGTTGCTGGGTAAATTGGAATGGTGATCCCAACCACGGTGGAAGAGTTGAATGAAGCGTACATCTTTCTCGGCCATCCGGCGAGCTAACAAACAATTGCGGGCGTACGATCCGGCTTTGTTTACCTCCGGGCCATACATCTCCAGCGTTTCCTGCGTTTCATCAGAAATGTCAGTCAGCTCAGGGACTGACGACTGCATGCGAAACGCCATTTCCTGCTGGGCGATCGTGGTGGCGATTTCTGGATCGCCAATTTCGGCCATGTGTTTTTGATTCAGCGTTGCCAGCGAGTCCAGCATCCGGCGGCGAACTGACGGGCTGACGCCGGCGGGATTGGAGAGAAATAAAACCGGGTCGCCAGCTGTCTGAAAGCTCATGCCTTGATGTTGCGACGGTAAGAATCCGCTGCCCCACAATCGCGAGTAAAGCGCTTGCACGTTGACTTTACCACTCCAAAAAGCCGATGGCATGACAACGTAGTTAGGCAAATCTTCATTCATCGAACCGAGCCCGTAACTGAGCCAAGCTCCCATGCTCGGTTTCCCGGCGATTTCTGATCCAGTACAAAACGCGGTCTTGCCGGGGTCGTGATTGATTGCGTCGGTGTTCATCGAGTTGACGAAGCAGATTTTGTCGGCGTGACTCGAAAGGTGAGGAAGAAGCTCACTCATCCAAACTCCCGATTTGCCCTGTTGTTCGAATTTGAATTTCGAAGGCATCACCAACTGTTCTTTGCCGCGAGTCATCGCAGTCACGCGCTGCCCTTGGCTAATTGACTTGGGCAGTTCGGATTTGAAGAGCTTCTCCAGTTCCGGTTTGCGGTCAAACAAATCGACTTGGCTGGGTGCTCCTGCCATGAACAGGAAAATCACTCGCTTGGCTGAAGCTGTAATATTCTCATCGGCCATTTTGTTGGTCGTGTTGGCCAGACTTAGCTGCGGCATCAACGACGCCAGCGCAGCCGTTCCCAGTCCCATTCCTGTGTTGGTCAGGAAGCGACGGCGGGATGAGATTGTGTTGGGATGCAAGAAACGATCCATGATCAATCCTGTGTTTTCGTAATGTCTAGGTTGTAAAGCGTGCTGATGACCATCGTCCACGCCGCCAACAGGGGCTTCGAGCCACCGTCCGGGAGGGTGACGCCATCACAGATTTGATCTGCGAGCGCCGGATCCTGAGAGTATTGGTCTGTCATTTCTGTCAGCAAACTAGTGATCGTTTCCCGTTCAGATTCGTCGGGCAATTGACAAGTGATGGTTTCCCAAGCGACATCGATTCGGTTGTCGGCATCCATCTCAATAATCGTCAGGGCCAATTCGCGGGCCGCGTTGAGGTACTGTTCCTCGTTCAAAAGTAGCAATGCTTGAGATGGCGTATTGGTTCGTTCGCGACGCGTGATGCAGGCGTCACGAAACGGGGCGTTTAAAATGGTCATTTGCGGCGGCGGCATGCCTCGTTTCCAATACGTGTAAACACTACGCCGATAAATTGCCTCGCCAGTATCTGGGCGGTAGCGTTCACCGATCATCGTAACGGCTTTCCAAAGTCCATCTGGTTGAGGTGGCTTCACGCTTCGCCCATACATCTTCTTTGAAAGCAAACCGCTACTGGCCAAGATTTGATCGCGAATGATTTCTGCGTCCAAACGATAACGTGGCCCGCGCGCCAGCAAGCGGTTTTCGGGGTCGTCTTGAAAGTCCTTTTGAGCTGCCTGCGAAGATTGACGGTAGGTCTTGGTCATCACAATCTGTTTGATCAGTGCTTTCACGTCCCAGCCAGATTCGACAAACGAAATTGCCAAATGATCGAGTAGTGCCTCGTGAGACGGGACTTCGCCTTGAGCTCCTAGGTCTTCAGACGTTTTGACGATGCCGACGCCGAACAACTGCTGCCAGAAACGGTTGACGGCGACGCGCGCGGTGAGCGGGTTCTCTTCGGCAACCAGCCATTCCGCGAGGTCCATTCGGGTTGCGACGTCACCAGATTTCTTGAGAGGCGGCAAGAAACCAGGCGTGTCTCGGGTCACTTCTTCGCCGGGGGAATCGTATTCGCCACGATTGAGGATATAAGTCGGACGAATTTCCGTACGTTCTTTCATTACCATCGCACGGGGAATCGTCCGATCAAGTTTTGCGAATTCACTCGCGATTGGTTTTCGCGTTGCCTGGATTTCAGCCAGATCCTGTTTGAGTTTCGTCAGCTTCGTTTCATCAAAAACCGGATCACTCGTTTCCGCCTCGTTGCCTGCCTGCTCGTTCGGCTTTTCATCAGGTTTGCTTTTTCCTGACGAGGCTGGAGAATCGTTGGCCACGTCCTTGTTTGCTTGAGCTTGTTCTCTTTGCTGTGCCTCGATGTGCGACTTTTGCGCTGCAACTTGGGCCGCAATTTCTGATTCGAGTTTCTTAATTTTCGCATCGCTCTGGTCAAGACTTTTCTTCAACGAGGCGAGCCGTTCTTCATCTTTGGTTGTTCCGAATGAAACAAAAGGCTGTTGCAAGCCGTATTTGGGGTTGGCCACCGTCTCTGGTTCTGCATCAATGTTGTCGAAGAAAGCGTAAAGCGAATAAAAGTCTCTTTGAGTGATCGGGTCATACTTGTGATCATGACACTGAGCACAGTGAACTGTCAGGCCCATGAATCCAGTTCCCACCGAAGTGACACGATCGATCACGTTTTTGGTAAAGCTCTCCTCGGGAAGCGCTGTCCCACGATCGATGATCAAGTGCAAGCGGTGAAAGCCGGATGCTTTCAGTTGATCTGGCGTCGGGTTCTCGTATAGGTCGCCGGCAATCTGATAACGAATGAAGTCAGCGTAGCTCAGGTTTTCATTGAACGCTCGAATAACCCAGTCGCGATATGCGGTGTTGTTGCGGTAGAAATCCTTGTGCATTCCGTTAGTGTCGGCAAACCTTACAACGTCCAGCCAGTACCTGCCAATGTGTTCGCCATACTGCGGTCGCGAGAGTAATTCGTCGACCAGATCTTCCCAGGATTTTTCAATGCCCTGCTCCGCGCAGGCATCGAGAAAGTTCTTGATCTCTCCACGAGTCGGCGGCAGGCCATTCAGGTCAAAACTAACTCGCCGAATCAGTTGGCGAAGATTCGCTTCTGGAGAAGGTTGCCGACCTGCAGACTCGAGTTTGCGAAGGACATACAAATCGATCGGGTTGCCGCTCCAAGAAGCGTTTTTGACATTTGGCGGTTCGGATTTTTGCGGCGGCTCAAAAGCCCAAAAGTCGTCGTAGTTGGCTCCTTCTTCAATCCATTGTTTCACCAAAGCAAGTTCAGGTTTGGTTAGGCTTGGTTTATGGGCATTGGGCGGTGGCATTGTGTCTGATTCATCATCTGACGTCACGCGACTCCAGAGCTCGCTGTCTTCAAGCGAGCCGGGCACGACCGCGAACGCATGAGCACCTTCATCACCATCGGCTTGATCAAGCCGCAAACCGGCCTCACGAGATTCCGCATCCGGTCCGTGACACGAGAAGCAACGGTCGGAGAGAATTGGACGGATGTTGGCGTTAAATGAAAGTGATGTTTCGTCTTGCGCGGCGGCTGTTGAGCTACTGATTGCCAAACCACTTGTCGAGAAACCGATCGCGAACAAAAAGATGACTGATAAGAGTGGCCGTTTCGTGTCTCGCATGTCGTATCTCATTGGGAAACTGCTTAGGCGAATTAGGTGAGCTTTGCGGCCGCGTCGGTCGGAAGAATGATAGAAAAGTTTGGACTTCAATTGGCTTGATGTGCCGGCCGCACAGCCGAGCTTAACTGCTGGGGAAGGCAATATTTCGCCTCACCGTTTTAACATTTCGTCAGTCATCATAATAATGGGAAAGTGACGGTGAAGCATGACGGCATTCCCCAGAGACCAAAGATTCGAGCTGAACGTTTTTGCAGTTCGTTTTTGCGCATTCGATTTCGCAGTTCATTGCAATCGACCATCAAACTGGATTGGACTCAATTTCAGGCGAGGATTGAACATCAAATGGAGTTGCCGTTTGGTGGAACTGTCCGGGCTCAGCTTGTCAGTATATTTGCGGTAACGGAGTCATCGGCGAGCAGTTTAGCTGAGAATCGGCCAATTCTTCGTGATTTCCCTTCTGACTAATATGGAATAAATGATTTCAGCGGCGCAGCGCGAGGGCAGATCTTTCGTAGTAATGATCGGGAAGTACCACGTAAAGCTCGTCGCCGGAAGACGTTAAAGACGTTTCTTTTCACGCATCGGCAATTGATGTTCGAATACCAAGAACGGATGTGAACTCGTGAGCAAACAAACTAACAATTTTGGCGAGAGCCCTGCTCGATTTTTTGATGCCTTGCCGGTGTCGGAAGTCAGCCAATCGAAGCGGCGTAAATCTCGGAAACGATTTCGAAAGCGTCGCGGGCTTTACCTTCCTGGTGCTGATCGTTCAGGTTTGGCGGCTCTTGAATTCGTTATGACAACAGCGGTTGCTTGTGTCGTGTTGGGGTTTTCGGGATACACCATCATTCGGCTTTGCCGTTATGTGTTTTCGCTAATTGGTTCCATGGTCGGCAGTCCTTTTATCTGAGGTAAGTGATGTTTGAAATCTTTGAATCAGTAGAAGACGTGTGGATCATTTGGGCCGTAAGTGTCACCTTGTTTGCTTTTTGTGTTCGTCACGCGATGAAGCGATTTAGCTGGAAGTCGGTGCGAGGATTTGCAAGAAGTGAAGAGGGAGCCTCTTACGCATTGCCATTCGTTCTGTCATTTCCAATTTACTTGTTGCTGATGGCGGTTCTATTGCAGGCTTCGTTGATTTTGATGTGCAAAATCGGCACCGTTTATGCAGCTTACGGCACCGCAAGAACGATTACCGTTTGGCAGGGGCACGAGCCGGAAAATTCTGACGACGTCGATTGGGGAACGCATTACTTGCGCTATAAGGCTAAGCGAACGGCAACGATGGCCATGGTTCCATTCGCCAACTCATACAAAATCGCCCGAGAGGATCTGTTCCCGCTTTATCCAATTTCGGTCGACGTGTCATCGCTGGAGGCAATTAAAAAGGGAGCGATCGACTTACCGGAAACGTTCGCCAACTTGCTCGCTTACGTTGATCGCGAACTTTACGCCGAGGTGTATGGAAGATTGAATGAGGATGCGCATTCGCTTGAAGAAGTCGAAACGTCAGAGATTATTCAAAACCAGCAATCTCAGGTTTCTGATGATTACATTCGTAACAAGTACGCGTTTGCCGCAGCCGCAACGAAAGTAACTTTCTCAACCGACCGAGTCGCGTGGAATGAAGACTTGACTGTTACCGTTCGCTACCGGATGGCTTTCCACGTCCCTGGGACGGCTCGAATTTTTGGAGGCGAAAGTTCATTCTGGGCGGACAACCTTTATCGAGACATTGAGACGACCGTCACGATTCCATCGGAAGCTGCTCAAACGGACGACGGAACGATCGGTATCCCCCACAATATGTGGTACCTGAAGATCCTCTAGGTCTTGTCGTAGGCACGTGCGGAAACGTTACACGAAACCGAAGAAGTTCATCCAGCCAAGGAAAAAGAATATGTCAATCGAACATGACAACTTGGACAGCAAAAGAACCGCTCCTGAATTTGAAGAGGTCGGAGCGGCTTCGCTTTCCAGCCTGCACCGTTCCGAGAGTGGAATGATGGCTTGGGGCACGATCTTCGGCGTCATGGTGTTGTTGATCTTCGTGGCGTTCATCACGAATTCAGTTGACACGGTCAATCAGAAAATTGAAACACAGAACGCGGCGGATAGTGTCGCCTATTCAAGTGCTGTGTGGCTTGCCCGTGGCATGAATGCTGTCACCGCCACCAATCACATCATCGGCGAACTCAATGGTGTTTACATCATTCATCACGCGCTCGGTGGGAAGAGGTTGGACGATCAATATGAAGAGAACACCAACTCAAGTCCAACGTTCTTGCAGGAAGCGACTTATGGTTTGCAGCCGACTTACGGAGTAACGTGCCAAGTGCTGAATACTGAAATCGATATTGCGTTTGCGATCGTGCAAAGCGCTGTGATTCCGGCCATGAGCTTTCACAAATCGATCATCAAAGACCAAGACCCTCGATCCGACGTCAATTCGACTTTGTTTCGAGGTATGCGGAATCTGAAAGCGGCCTACATTCAAACCTTGATCGTGCACGCAATCGGTTGGGGTATTTGGCAGATTCCGGATCCTTTCGGTATTTCCAAAATTGTCGGGTCTATCATCATGGGCGTCGCTTTGGTGGTCGAATTCAAGATTTGGCAGGAGTACCTGACGCTGATGGGTGTGGAGATGTTGGCCAAGGGTACCAGTATTGGAAAGATCATGGTTCCATCGATCATGGACACGATCTACATCTATCAAAACGTCGAGGTCATCGCGGCAACGCCACTTCGTGCCTATACCGCAGCCGATACGGTCGCAAAGTTTCATGGGGCGAAGGGGTTTGTTCGCGGCGATACTCCAAGCGAACTGCCTACTTCGGTCACTGGAGCGATTGACGCATTCTCAGAGTTTTATCCAAAACTACCAGTGATCAAGGAAACAACTCAAAAGGAAAAACGCAACCAGTTGATGCGAGCGACGTTTCCATGGGTCGCGCATTGGCGTTATAAGCCACGGCGGTTCTTCATGTACGTTTGCACGATGTCATTGGCTGCAAAAGAATATACAAAGTGGACCAATGAGTGGACCAGCCAATCGGTCGCTCGGTTCCGACGCAAAAAATCAGATGGAGACTACGACAAGCAATTGCTGAAAGTTGATGGCAAAGGACAGCCCAAGCCTGAGATGCGACCACTGAAGAATACGCCGTTGGTCTTTGACGAAGGAATGAAGTTGTACGTCATGCTTGATTTGAACAAGACCGGCGACGATGGAATTCACAAGAGCAATGAAAAATGGAATGAAGATTCGTTGACTGGCTCTTATCGCTCAGATGAAATCTTCAGCATGATGGGTTTTGCCAAACGACCGAAATCGCGAATCGCTGCTCCGGCTTTCTTCCGTCAAGAGAATCCGCATGGCTACGTTTGCTACTCCCAAGCCATGATTTACAACGCGAATCCGCAACAGGAGCCAGCCGATTCAGGTGGAGACGGAGCCAAGCAGGCTGATGTTGGTTGGGATACATTGAATTGGGATCATACCCTCAGTGGAAGCAATCCAATCGAATACGTGACGGACGATGACTATCAATACCCGCCACGCATCAAGCCGAACTGGCAAGCCAAGCTGACACCTTTGACGGCTACCAAGATGGCAAAAACCATTACCACAGCGGCACTTTCGAACTCGATTTTCGGTGATGACGATTTCGCAAAGGTTCTGTTGAACAATGGGCTTGAGCAAGGTGTTTTGCAAAACCACTAATTACCGGCAAACATTTCTTGAAATTACTGACAGCTCTGAAGCGACGATTTGATAAACCGTTCTAACCTCAATCGGCCAACAGAACCATGATTACTAAACCAACTAGCCGGAAACTAACACGTTCTCGTTCACGACGAGGAATCGCTTCCCTAGAGTTCGTAATGGGAGCACCATTCATCATCGCGTTGGGCGCAGCATGCTTGGCCGTTGGATATGGCGGTTTGAAACGCTCGATGTCGGCCGTCGAGGCTCGTCATCAAGTTTGGAAAGGTCGTGACGCGGCGGCTACAACCGAAACGTCGTTGACTCGCAAAGAGTCGACGCCGCTGCTGATGGTGGCCGATTCGGATGCTGGTCAAGTCTCGGGTGAGGTCGTCAACAGTTTTGCCACGTTGAAGTGGCTTGGCGGGAGTAAGACCGCCAAATCGAAAACCGCAGTGTTGGCCAAGACTTGGGATCATCGTGAATTGGTTTCGTTTAAGAACGAGCCAGGCATTCTTCACATCGGAACCTTTGGCCGCGTTTTGGGGATGAATGAAAGTCAGGTTGGAATTATCAATACGCTTGTAAAAATCATTTTGATGAGCTTCGACGATTTGCCGAACCAAGATGAAATTGACGATGCCGGTCAACAAACAGAAAACGCCGAAGACGAAGCAGCGGCCGCTCAGCAAGAGTTAGACGAGGCGATAGCTCGAGTTGAGGCGGAGCTTGCTGCACTGCGAGATGACATGCGGGTGCTGCAGGATCAGCGTGGGATAATCGCGGGTCGACTGGAAGATGCGAACGATGACATGGACGATTTAAGGAACCAAGAAGACCCTCCAGCGACTCAAGCCGAATTGGACGCTCAGCAGGATGTCATCGACGGCATCCAAGACGAGCTCGACGCCAAAGATCGAGAGATTACGGCCAAGCAGCGAGAGATTGATGCCAAGGAAGATGAGTTGGCAGAGTGGAGGCAGGGTCGAGACGATGCCGCCAACGGACAGACCGGTGACGGAGACGATGATAACCCAGGTTTGCCTCCAGGGAGTTAATTCAGCCAGCTCGGCGGTCGATTGATTTTTACGGCCGCCGAAACCGAGGGTGACGTTGCCGACCTTGAGGGTTGTATTCGGCAAGTTGGAAATAGAAAGGTTAGCAATCGCGAAGTCAAAGTAGGCTTCCTAAAGATGGGGAAGCCCGTTTTCAGGTTGTTCAAGATTTCTAAAAATTGCCAACCGATTTGCAGCAGGCTTCCACCGCTGGCTATGATGTCGAATGTTCCGTTTTCAGTCCACGAAGTTCGATGTTATGGCTAAATCCAAACCAGTTCGCAAGAAAAGTAAACGGCAGCCGAACTCTGGCGATTCGGCTGACTCCGCAGTTGCGTCGGATGTTGAATCTGGAAAAGCCGCGGAAGAAGCCCAGCCGACGGCGACTGACGATTCATCAGATGAAAGTTCATCGACGGTGATGGGTGTTGATTGGAAGCGAGTGGACTGGATTGTGCGAACCGGATTCGTGCTCATCATGGCCTATATGGCCATTACAATCTTGCTCAGCATCTTCTTTCCTCGTCGATACGAAGTCGAGGAAACGCCGTCAGCGGATCAGGCTCAGGTGAAGATTGATGAAACGCTTGCTCAGACGCCAGTTTTTCTGATGGAAGATTTCGTCAACGGCAATTGGACTTTGGGTGAGTCGAAGTGGCAGTTTCAAAGTAGCGATTTGACGCGTATGCCCAGCGACGAAGTGTTCGCTCGACCGCCAGAGAAATTGCGAGGTTACGATCCGGAATTCGGTGACCAGACATTTATCGAGTTGTTCAAAGCCTACGGCGGGAAAAAGAAAAAAGTCGGCGACCTCTATTACTACACCGCATCGTATTTCAAAGCCAAAGGGTCGATGTTCACTTCGCCGTCTCCCCAAGGCGAAATTGTTCAGGTACTGCGAGTTGTATTTCCGACGGACAATGGCTCCATGTCGTACATCGAAACGGCTCCCAGCGAGTATGCAATCATCGATGCGGCTCCAGTTGAGCTATTGCCACTTTGTGATGGAGCGGTGCACGTCGCCGTTCGCAAAACTGAAAATGGTGTTGTTTCGTCTGCGATCGTCAATTTCGAAGGCACTCCCGGCGTGATTCTCAGTCACTGGAGCGGCAAGGGATGGAAGGTTACCCCCGTCAGCCAAGCCGGCGATACCAGCCCACGTTATCGATGCGAGAAGACGATCGATCAAGAAAACGTGACTGTGATCGCGACTTTCATGAAAGGCGATTCTGCCGATACGATCATGCTGGTTCGGGTGCCAGACTCGGATGAGTAGTGACAAATGGCGGATCGTAAGCAAGTAGGCCGTAACAATTGTGGCGCTGTTAAAGTAACTTCAGTTTGAGTGATAGGCTCGTGTTTTGCCGTATCGTCGTCGTTGACGTTCCTTGATAGCGGCCTACAACATAGCGGCCTACAACCGCTGAGTTTGAAGTAGCTAGCACGCGAAAGGTCTGAGCCTCAGCCTTGCAATTCGTGCGTGGACTGAACGAAGAACTATCGCACGTAGCTTTCTCTTTGCTTGCTTTTTGAAGCCTGCTATTGTTCGCCGCCGACGATTTGAGTCGGTGTGAGGTTTCAAGTCTTCTTTATGCGCAATCATGTTGAAATTCGTTCGACAAATCAGCCGAACCAGAGACTACCAATCGTTGGCTTTACTACTGCTAATTGTCAGCGCGGCAGTTTGGTTGATCGTGCTGCCGTTCAGCCGTACAGTTCAGTCCGTTTACCTGCAACGGTTTCATTTGGCGACTCCTGATTTCGCATCGTGGGCGATCCAGCAACCCGTTCCGTCGATGTACAACTTTGAAAATCGTTACTGGGTCTCAGCTGAACTTCTGACGACGAACCAGCTTGAGGTTCTTGCTCAAGACAAATCATCGGGCGCGAAGCTGACGAATGAAATATCGCCCAACGTAAAGATAACGAATGAGTCCATGAAGAGCGGTGCGACTGATGCTGCATTGCCGGTCACTAAAATGGCAAACCATTTTCCTGCCAGGATCTTTACGTTCGCGGACAGTCGATACCACTATCTCGAAGACAAAGGGGCCCGCTTCCTTTACATGAGAAGCCGTTACCGAGGGAGTGAATTGATAAGTCGGTTTGGGGTTGAGCCCAATGTGGAAGCCTCGGAAGCTTCGGGAGCAGGTTCACCTGCTGGCGAAATGGCGAAGGGGCAGGATGTGCGACATCAACATGGGTTCAAGCTGAGCCGCTTGGAGGATCCCGTTGAATAAGTTCGATTCTCCAGAAAATTTGGTGAAGGGCGGTCATCGTGTAGGCAATGAATTGGAAGCCCGCAGTGGGGCAGGCGCCACTGATTTAATGAGCTCCGACGAGAGTTCAGGTAGCGAATTGCGTTCCGCAGCATCACTTCAAGCCGAAGAAGATCTTGATCCTGAGTTGTTGACGGTTTACCGCGTCGTTGTTGGTTTCTTGCTTGCCTCGCTGCTTTGGAAAGCCAGAGCGATCCCGCTTTTCTATTCAATCTATAGTTCGCTTCCCTTGTACGACGAGTTTTTCCCTACGCTACTTCGCAGTCCACAATTTCTGGCGGTGTCGTTCTTGCTGCCTGTCGGTTTATGTGTTGCGGTTTTTTTCGTTCGAAGCCGGTTGCTATTGGGCCTCCAAGCAATCGTCACCTGCGCTGGAATGTTCATCTTGTGCGTTCATCAAGGCACGTACAATGACGTAACATTCGTCACATGTTTTTGGACTTCGGTTTGGGGGCTGTGGTTTGTGTCTCGCAGTAAAGAATCACCGGAGTCTCTGCTTCCCAAAGCCAAAGCGTTTGCGATGCTGATTATCTCGTTAATCTTTCTTGGCGGAGCCGTCGGGAAGTGGACGCCAGGCTATTGGTCGGGAGAAGTCTTTTATGAGATCTATTTCGTGGAGCGTGACTTTTGGGTTTTCAATTGGTTGCGTAACAACTACGGCACTGACGAACTACGTAGTATTGCCATGTACTATTCGAGAATGGCAGTCCTGACAGAGAGCGCTTGCGCGTTTCTGTGGTTGTTGCCAGTTCGCTATGCCGGCCTGATCGCAATTTCTGTGTTCATGGGGATCGCTCTGTTTTCGAACATTCATTTATTCTCGGTAATGTTCTGTTTGCTCGGTTTGGCGATTGTGGCGATGCATGAGACGAAAAATGCAGACCTGAAATTTGGCGAAGTTTGAGCCTTCGGTTTGAGCCTTTGTTGACGGGTCTCGATCTTCGAGCCAGTCTAATTGGATACGATCAGGGCATGGCACTCCGCAAGGGTTGGTGGATCGAGACGATCAATCAATCGCTGGATCACATGGACGGGAACACGAGCATCCCAGCCAGATGTGGTGTGCGAGGGTATTTGTAAAAGTTTCCGTGTGAGGCGCCCATGAAATTACTATTGGGTCATTTTGGTTTGGCTGAAGGATAATTCATTGTGACCGATGTCCGATTCGATTGGACATGCCGCAATGGAAAAGGTTCAGTAGCTTGAGCGTTGGTTCTGTCAGCGCATAGAAAAAGGCGGTAAGTCCCCTTTGGCATCATGCCAAACCTTACCGCCAAGTTTGATTGTTGCTCCCCAGCACAATCTAACTAAACAAAGCTAGGTTTTGCTTAGCGGTTGTCAAAGACAAGATAGGAAAAGTTCTAGGATCTCGCGAAAAAAATGGGCCGGCAGAAATAAGCCGATTATTGCTGAGGTTATGCGGCCCCAAATGATGAGCGGACGTGACGTGGGAATCGACGAGATTCGATGCCCAACTAGTTCAGACGCCAATCGAGCCCGATGTCAAAATTAAGTGCTGAATGAGTCAACGCGCCGACGCTAATACGCTCGACTCCGGTTCGGGCGATTGTGCCGATTGTCTTTAAATTGACGCCACCGGAGGCCTCTAGGAGAATCTTGGGCGCGGTTTTGTCACGCATCTCGACCGCTTCGATCAGCGTTTTCGGTGGCATGTTATCTAGCAGGATAATGTCGCAATCGGTCTGCAGGCCAACTGCTAATTGCTCCAACGTGTCGACTTCCAGCTGAATGATCGTGTCTTTCCCATTGGGCAGTTCAGCCTGATTCTTTTCGATCCAAGTTCGAGCCAGATTGATCGAATTCGGGATCGTATCGGCCGTGTCTTCAACCATCGAACGATAGAACGCCAGATGGTTGTCTTTGATCATCACGGCGTCATAAAGTCCCATTCGGTGATTGTTTCCTCCGCCGCAAGCCACCGCGTATTTTTCTAGCCTCCGCCAACCCGGCGTCGTCTTTCGAGTGTCGAGGACGTTGGCTTTGGTGCCAGAAATTTCGGCGGCATACTGAGAGGTCAAACTGCTGATACCGGAAAGTCGGCACATGAAGTTAAGGCAAGTTCTCTCCATCGTGAGGATGTCATGGGCAGGGCCGGACATCACCGCGATCGTCTGCTGCGGCGTGATTGGTTCACCATCGGCGACTTGGACATCAAGCGAGAGTTTCGGGGCAAATTTTTCGATGGCCAGCTTGCAAACCTCGACCCCGCAAACAACGCCTTCGTCTCGACTGACGAAACCCGCTTGCGCAGTCGCATCGTGAGGCACAATCGAGTCGGTTGTACAGTCCACGCCTTCACCGATGTTGTCGGCTCCAACGTCTTCCTGCAGCGACATTGAAATTAGCTTTAAGCAATCGGCGGCCGTCGAATCGGTAAAATTCGTCTTCATCGTAAGTGTCTTTCGGAAGGTCCAACTTTCCCATGTCTCGATCAGACTAACCGATTTTCGAAGTTGCTTCCATCCGCAAAGCGTATGTGATGAGAATGCGAAACGCCCCGGCGAGAGTTAGAAGTTATCGGGCTCGCCAACAGAAAGGCGCTTAAGAAAGTCATTTTCGAAGAAAGACATTTACGACAATGGGACTTGGCGAATGCTGTTGAAAAATTCAAAGCTTGCCAAGTCCCACGACGTTTCGTTCGAGTTCACCTGTCGGCCAACTAGCGGCTGCTGGCCGTGTTTTGCTGTCCAAGTTTCTCTGCGATTCGATTGCGACACTCCAAGAGCGGTCGAATGTAAGTGTCGCGATTTTCATTTTTTCGGAATAACGGGACACTGATTCCGATTCCAGCTACTGGAGCTCCATCGCGATCAAAAATGCAAACACCATAGCATTCGATTTCTGTATCACTTTCCTGATGCGATACTGCGAAACCGTCCGTACGGATTTTTAGAATTTCGGCTTCGAGGACTTCGCGTTCAACAATTGTATGTTGAGTAAGCCTTTCCATTTCCATCGATTCGAGCAATTGCGTTTGTTCTTCGGAATCGAGGTGAGCCAATATGCACTTACCGATTGCGCTGGCGTGCATTGGCAATCGCCCGCCAATTGAAGAAGCAATTCGGACGGCGTGTGGGCTGTCCTTCTTTTTGATGTAGACCAAATCATCGCCACTACGAATCGCCAAGTGGGCTGTTTCCTGCGTCTCGTTGCAAAGCCATTCGAGCTCTTGTTCCGCATATCGCGAAACATCATTTTGAATTAAGGCTCGACCGGCAAGTTGAATTACACGAGCGCCAACAATGAAGGTCTTGTCCTGGCGGATCACGATCATCTTTTCAGCTTCAAGAGCCTTGAGCAGTCGATGAAGAGTTGGCCGAGGCAGACCGCTTTGCCGAACCAGTTCCGTCATCGTCGGAGGTTTGGGGGCATCGGCGACCATCTGAAGTACTGCAATGCTTTTCGAAAAAGCAGCCGCACCCTTCACGAGCGGGGCTTTAATTTGAGGTTTGTTCATTTTGCTTGCCAGAATTGAGGTCAAATTGGTACCAGCGAATTGCCTTCAATATAGCTTGATTCACAAAGTGAACAAGTGTTCATATTGTGATTGTCGGATTCGATGGCTTCGGTGGCTTCGGCGAGGTACGAGAAACGTAAGCTCAATCGCCACCGTGTTGAGTTTTAGTCTTTCGATCGCCTAACTTTTTTCCGTTTTGATTTCTTGTTAGCGATGGCTTGGGCTTCTGCTTTTTCGTCAAAGCGGGGATTGAGGGCGGTCGGCATCAGCGCGCTGGTCTTGGCCCGCCAAATCACCATCTTGGCGAGCAGCTTCTTCGTCTTGGCGGCGTTTGAAGACGCGATGTTATTCGATTCTGAGATATCTGATTCCAGATCGTATAATTCCAGATCACCAGATTCGAAGTACTGATGAAGCTTCCATTTGCCTTGTCGGATGATGCCACATGGGCGCGAACGAAAAAGAGGATCCCGTTGTTCATCCCAGACTTGGTAGGCCTGCAAGTAAGCCGGGAAGTGCCAGTGAATAGCACGCGGCTCGCCGTCTGAATCGAAGTTCTCAACTTCGCCGCGAAATAGTGGCACCAGGTTGACGCCATCAAGCACTTGCCGAGGGGGAAGTTTAGCACCAGCTAGTGCACAAAGCGTAGGATACATGTCGACGCCGGTGATTGGTTCGGCGGATCGTGAGCCAGGTTTGACTTGGCCGGGCCAGTTAACAAAAAAAGGAACCCGGATGCCGCCTTCGTAATAGGTGCCTTTGTATCCTTTGAGCGGAGCCATGTCGGTTGCCGGGCCGTAGCCTCCGTTGTCAGAATAGAACATCACTACCGTATTGTCAGTTAGTTTCAGCTCGCCGAGCGTTTTCATGATTTGCCCAACGCCATCGTCAACGGCTTGAATCATGGTCGCCATTCGCACGTCGTTGTGGAGTTTGCCTGGTGGCTTGGCTTCGTACTTGGCGAGCAGTTCTTTTTTGGGATGAAGCGGTGTGTGAACGGCGAAGTGGGTCAGATAAAGCATCCAAGGTTTGTCTTGGTTGGCTCGGATGAAGTTGCAGGCTTCATCGCTCAGTCGATCAGTAACGTATTCGTTGGCCGGTGCGTTTTCCAAATTTGGCGCTTTGCCATGTGGAGGATAGTATCCTTTGGGCGGGCCGCCAGAATGGGTTCCACCGATGTTCAAATCAAAACCAAATGGAATTGGGTCGTCGCTCAAATGCCATTTTCCCATCGTGGCGGTTTGGTAACCTGCTGTTTGAAGCTGATGAGCCCAGGTTTTTATTTTGGAATCTAACGTGTCAACGCCCGGGATATGTTCGAGCCGGCGATGTTGGGTCTTTCCTCGTGGTGAGGTTCCAACGTTGTAAATCTGATGACGTGGCGTGTACTGCCCCGACAGCAAACTCGCTCTTGCCGGTGCACAATTTGCTGCACAGGAATAGGCGTCTGTGAAAACCATTCCACCGCTAGCCAGTTTATCGATGTGCGGCGTCTCGTAAAAATCCGATCCCATGTAGCCAGTATCTTTCCAGCCAAAATCGTCGAGAAAGATCAGGAGAATGTTGGGGCGATCGTTGTTGTTGTTGTTGTAGTTGTTGTTGTTGTTGTTGTTGTTGCTGCTCGTTTCGATCTTGAGCGAACTCGGCATCGGTCGTTCCGCTCCCGACGCAACCGAATTGAAGAGCGAACTGAAGAGCGAACAGGTGACCACTCCGGCTACCACGAGCAGTTTGAGTAAGTGGGGTAGCGATCGTATTTCAGTTTCCGCACGAGTCATCATTGCGTCGTCTCCGGTTGAGCAAGTCATTTCCAGCGAGGGATGATTCTAACGCGACCATCGTTCGATTGCGAATTGCAAGTCTCTGAATCGCGACAGTGATTTAAAGATTGTTGCTCGCAAGTGACTTTGTTCTCGCGTTCAACGATAAGCACAATTCTCGCCAACAACGTCGCGTAGACGTTTAACCCGACACCGGAGGCGAGGCTTTTCAATCAAACAAGTTGAAGGATCCCCCCTTCTAAAAAAACTCCCCTTCGGAACTTTAGGAACCTTCGGTATTGGGGTTAGACGTTTTATCGAATGGTCATCTGGCAATAGGCCAACAAGCTTGCTGACGATTCAATCGCTATTCAATCGCTGGTTTACTCGGCCTGCCTCATGCGTCTTTTTGAAACCGGGTGGCGGCTGAGAGCAACGTGGCGAACGGAAAAATAGCCGTGAATGGGAGCGTGCAGTAAATGCCCGACAGCAATGTCCAGAACGACCTTTGTCGTCGGCTCAATCCGTAAATCGAACTGATCCACCAGCCGACGGCACCGCCCACCATCAAGCCCAGCCCCAATCCAATTGGGCCGAGCGTGACTAAATCAGTGAAGTCTAAAATGAAGGCGCCGGCCAGCGGCCCGAGAGCGCGGTGCAACCGTGCCAGCAGTGAATTCGGATCGACTCCATTCAGCAACGCCTTTGATAATGGCTTCTCAATTGGCTGCTTCTCGATTGGCTGCTTTTCATTTATCTGTTTTTCAACGCCGACCGCTTTTTCGCTCGCCGAAATTGTCGAGTCAAATGAGAGTTGAGTGCCTGGCTGATCGGATTCTGCCAGCGTCCGTTCTGATTTAACGGGCGGTCGGGGCGCAACATAATCCGTGATCGCGTTGGAAGCGGGCCAAGTCGATCGTTGCAAAGAGGCTTCAAGCGCCCCATCGTCATGACTGAACTGAGTTTCCACAAACTCCTCCATTAAGTGTCGCCTGGCAAACGGAAACGAACGGAAACGGATGTTTGCAGCGCGACGTAATTTCCACCCTGTATTCGGTTGGGGGAAAACAATATTGGGAGGAATTGAAGCTGCGGAAATACCGCGAAATCGCTATTCGACTGGTGTGTCAACGAAAAAAGGCGAGCCACTACAGCTGAGTGATTCAAGGAACTGTTGCTGAACATCAACGAAGGCTTCTAGCAATTCTCGCGGCGAAACATCTCGACGGCTGCTCACGCGGATTGAATTTGCATGGATGCGAACAGCAGCGACAGAGCCGGCGACTTGGATCTCACACCAAGTCAGCTCCTTGTCGTAGTCAATCTTAACGGATTCTAATTCCGCGTCCTCGACGTGATCAACGATCGTTTCCAAATCCAAAGGCTCTGCCGTGGCTACTTCAAGAATTGAGAACTGGGAGCCAAACACTTCTTCGAATCGCTCGTCAAAAACGTTTTCCGGTTGACGGATGTCAGTGATCGAGCGACGCCATACGACTCGTGAAGGATCCGACTCCATTTGAGAGATCGAGATTTCATAGTTAAAGAATGGAGTCTCAATGATTCCACTGCCATCGGCCGGTCCACTTACGGAAATCCCTCGACGCTTGAGGGAAAAAGCTGAACGCAATTCGGAAAACACTTTGTCCAAGTCCTCATGCAACTGAGGTTCGGCAACCGCAGCGACAAACTGCATGTCTCCAGCGGATACCGATTGCGGCACGCGATGACGTTTTTCAAAACCCTTTAGCTCTTTAAATCGTTCCGAAAACTCATAGATCAATCGGACATCACCGACTTGGCCGTGACTTTGGTCTGTAGTTTTTACTTCCATGCTCATCTCTCGAAACCGCAAAATCTCAATATTCTCAAACGCTATGGCCTGTTATTGTAGCAATTCTCGTGAACCTGCCACCCTGCTGTCACTTTCATCAACCTTAAACCAGTGTAAAAAACGCCAATACAAAAACGGCAGTTCAAAAAGTAAGCGGCACAGGAATGACACCGTGCCGCATCCAGCAATCTTTTGGAACAATGAATGATGATTCAGCGAAAATTGCAATCTTGAGTTACCGCTTCGCTGAAGCAGGAGTCGGAATGCATTCAGTCATGTTCGTTCCAAGTAATGATGAACCAGTGCCGCATTATTCAATTGTGAATTAGCCAAGGTGGGGTGAAGCTGTGGACGGGATGAAGCCTTGGCAGGATGAAGCCTTGGCAGGAAGAGGGCGACATGCTCAGCACGCCCCAACTACGGCCAACTTTTGCTGAATCGGAAAATCGGAAATGCGTAAAATATATTTACGGAAGCCCAATTCTCCGCATTTTCGATATTCATTTGTAATTCACCAAACAGTGAATCGCGTTTCAGTTAATGGTAATGGGCTAAGCTTGCAGGAGTTTTGCGGCTTAGATACGATTACGTCCTGTCAAAACATGGGACTTTCGAATGAACAGCAAGAGTCTATGACCAATCAAAATCGCCGAGAGTTTCTCGGCAAGACCGCGGCCGGCCTAGTCGCTGGAGCGTCTGCTGCGGCAGCCGGTTCCGCCGCCGCTGGCGAAGCAAACGTTTCACAAGACGAATCTCTTTTTGAGCCGGAAGAATTCTGGGCCGAGCGAATGAAAGCTCCAGACGATGGCAAAGCCTTTGGCTGGTTCATCGACACCCGGCGATGCTTTGGCTGTCATGGCTGCGAAGTCGCCTGCAAAGCAGAGAACGACGTTCCGCTTGGCAACTACATTCGGCAAACTTTCTACAAAGACGTTGGTGACTATCCCAAAGTCGCCAGAATGTTTTTGCCAATGGCTTGTCAGCACTGTGAAGATGCTCCGTGCTTGAAAGCTTGTCCGACCGGCGCGATTAAAAAAGGCGTCGGCGGCAGCGTGATCATTGATTACAAGTCGTGCGACGGGAACGGCAACTGCGTTGAAGCCTGTCCTTACGGAGCGATCTACATTGATCCGGAAGCCAATCAGGCTGTCAAATGCCACAACTGCTACCATCGTCTTGAGCACGACATGGAGCCGTCTTGTGCGACGACTTGCCCAGCGGACGCGATTTATTTCGGCGATTTGAACGATCCGAATTCCAAGGTCTCGTTGGCGAAGTCCGAAGCCGAGCAAAATGACATCCCGTTGGTTCAGCTTCGCGGCGAAAAAGAAACCAAGCCACGAATGTGGTTCAGCGGTCCCGCTCCTGCAGAAATCGAAGAGCGAATCCCGAAAGAAGGGGAGTCGTACGGCCCCGAGGCGTACAACATCTACAACTGGAAAGCCAACGCGTCTGAATAGGCGGTGGATTTCTTTTCTTTTATCTGAGTTCGCCATCCGCCTACTGCTCAGATCGAATTTGTTAACGTAAATTCGGGCAGTAGGCTTGGCGAGAAAAAATATCAGCGACTTTAAGAATTTGAGCTATGAAGAACAGCAAGCCAGCGACTGATACTGTACCGAATTCTAATCAACCTCAATCGCGCCGAAAGTTCTTGCAGCTCGGTGCCGCCATTATGTCGGCTTCCGCGGTTTCAGGCTGTACGGCGAGTGAAGATGTGGCCAGCGGGAGTGCAGCAAAAAACGGTGCCGCTTCGACAGCTGGATCCGTCGCCACGAAATCGGTAAAGCCGAAATCCGCTGGAGCACGCGTTCGAACTGATTTGGTTCAGCTTGATGGAATCCGTATGCCGGGCAACAACGATCTGCCCGGCGCCGGCGGGAAACGCGACTGGCCAGACATGAAAAAGTACGAAGGAACCGCCAAGGTTCCTGGTATGTGCCAACTGTGCAGTACGATTTGCGGCATCGTCGGTCATGTCAAAGATGGTCGCGTCATCAAGATCGAAGGCAATCCGAACGACCCCAACAGCCGTGGGCGACTTTGCGCACGCGGCCAAGCCGGTTTGAATCACCTCTACCATCCCGAGCGATTGTTGTATCCGCTGAAGCGTGTCGGAGCTCGTGGCGAAGGCAAATGGAAACGAATTTCGTGGGATGAAGCGCTCGACGAAATATCTGAGAAGCTAAAAACGATTCGTGAATCGGGTTCGCCAGAAAATTTCGCTTTTCACCAAGGCCGCCAACGATCCAAAGATGCGCTCAAGCGATTTCTAAACGCGTATGGCACCAAGACACAGCTTTCGCACCGCAGTCTTTGTAGCGGTAATCGCCGGGCTGCGAACTTGACCTACTTGTGGGAAAGCGATTGGGATCTCAACGACGTTGAGCATTCGAAGTACATTCTGAATTTTGGTTCCAACGCATTCGAAGCCCACCAAGGTCACGTTTCGTTCGCCAACCGAATTCAGAATGGACGATTCAAGAACGGTGCGAAAATGGTCACCTTCGACGTACGTCTTTCCAATACGGCAGGAGCCAGTGACGAGTGGTTTGCGCCGTCACCAGGAACTGATGGGGCCGTCGCTCTCGCCATGTGCAACGCGATCCTGATGGCAAACGTCTACGACGCTGACTTCATCAACAACTGGACGACCAGCAGCATCGATGAATTGAAAGCTCATCTGAAAGATTCAACACCCGAGTGGGCAGAGAAGATTTCAGGTGTTCCGGCGGCGGATATTCGCCGTATCGCTTTAGAGTTCGCCGCGGCTGCTCCGGCAGCAACGACGATGTGTAATCGCGGCTCGTCGGCTCATCTGAACGGATTTTATAATGACCGAGCTATCGGATTGCTCAATGCACTCGTAGGTAGTGTCGGCAAAAAAGGTGGTTGGTGTTGGTCGCCGTGGGGCGGGCTCGACCCGTTGGTGAAAACGCCTGCCATGCCGCCTGGAGCTAAGACATGGAATGTGCTGGAAGATCCGCCAGAGTTTCCGCTTGCCAATGTTTGGCGAAGAATGCGTGTGGGCGAGATTATTTATCTCTACCTGCTGCAAGGCCGTGCGAAGCTTGATGCTTACATGACTTACAACCTCGACTCCCCGCTGACGTGGCCGGAAGAAAGTCTGACCAAAGAAGTCATGTGCAACGAGGAGTTGATCAAGTTCCACGTTTCAATCAATCCGTTTTACAACGAGACGGCGCATTACGCCGATATGGTCTTGCCGTGGACGACGTATCTTGAGCGCTGGGATCTCGACGCGCGAGCCAGTTACAATTTGCGGCCTTATGTTGGCATTCGAACGCCGATGGTCGAGCCTTTGGGGGAGTCGAAAGACGTCCGCTGGATCTTCCCGGAACTTGCCAGACGTATCGGCGGTGGTATGGAAGAGTGGTACAAGGAATCCGAACAGGAATACATGGAAGCTTGGGCTGCCAAAGTCCCGGTCAATCCTGATACCGGTAAGGGCGGACTTGACCGATTGATGGAAGAGGGCGCTTGGGAAAACACGGACATCGAACCTTACTATGAACCGTTCATGGAGGAATTGTCGGCCGAGCAGTTGGCTGGCAGTACGACCGATCCGGAAACCAATATCATCACCAAGGATGGCGGCGGAATCGGCATCATGATTGATGGCAAAGCCGTGGTTGGGTTCAAGACGCCTAGCCGTAAGTTCGAAATTCGCAGTGTCTTCATCAGCCAAACTGGTTTGAACAAAGACACCACCGAGCTGATCAAACGTTCGAGCATGGTCAAAACCAAGCCGCGTCCCGAGCAGCACAAACCGTACGATGTTCCGATTGATGAGATGCCCATTTGGATGCAACCGATTGAGCACGAAGAGATCGATGCCGATCACTTGATCATGACGTCGTTCAAATGGAACGTTCACAATCACGGTCGCACGATGAACTTGAAGTGGTTGGCGGAGATTGTTCATAGCAATCCAGCTTGGTTGAATCCGGCGACCGCAGAGAAGTATGGATTGAAAGATGGTGATTGGATTGAGCTAACAGGCTACTTCTCCAAGATGTTGGAAGAGTCGAATCCGAACCTGAAATCTGACCACTACGAAAAAGACGCTGAGGGTCGACTGATTGCTGGCAAGATGCGAGTGCCAATTGTAACAATGCCTGGTATCCATCCCCGAGCTATCGCCATGAGTAATAGCTGTGGACACTGGGAGTACACCAACGTCGCGAAAGCCAGAAAAGTTTCGCCGGGCTCACATCTCGAGGGTAGCGACGGCGAAACCTATGCCGATCCAGATTGGCAAAAGAACATGTGGTGGGAAGATAATTCCAATGGCGATAGTGAAGCTTGGAAGCAGAATACTGGCAACGGCTGGAACCAAAATCGTATCATGCCAATCGCGCCGGATCCGATCACTGGTCAGCAGGCGTTCCACTCAACGGTTGTTTCGTTGAAGAAACTTTGAGTTTGAACTGCGGGACGCAAAAGTTGGGTTGTGAAAGTTGGGTTGTGAAAGTTGGGACGCAAAAGGCGGGTTGTTCAAGGCGGGTTGTTCAAGGCGGGTTGTGAAAGGGCGACGACATCATCAATGCCGGATCGGGCTCAGGCACGGTCTTAGGTGGAGACGGCGGCGGGTTGTGATTCCTTACCGTGTTGCGGAATGCCAATCTCGAACGGCGACCCCGTAGGTGGTCGAAGCAATTAGCCCCGGGTCGCGCAGCGCACCCGGGGTTACAAAACAAATAAACACCGACCCCGAAGGCGGTCGAAGCAACTGCACTCACAATCTGTTGCCCCCCCCCTCGCTCTCAAAGCGAAGTTTGTTTTCGGTACACCGTTCCTTTCTCAAGAGGTGAGTTATCGCCAACCCAGTTGCGACTGAACTGTACCAGCGGCTAAAGTCTCTTCGCCACACCAAAGTCGTTTTTGCCGAAAGCTGTACCGGTGGTTTAGCCGCCGCCTTGCTGACCCAGTTGCCGGGCATCTCAGCTTACTTTTGCGGATCGGCCGTAACGTATCGCGAAGAGACCAAGTCGAGTTGGCTGGACGTATCACCTGAAGTTATCGCGTCCAACACCGCTGAGTCGCAGGCTACAACTGATGCGATGGCAGTAGGAGCCTTAAACAAGACTCCAGAAGCAACGCACGCCGCCGCCATCACTGGCCACTTGGGGCCGGGGGTCGACGGAGCAATCGACGGCGTGATTTTTTTGGCCATTGCCAAGCGGCATCAGAACGGGACAGCAATCTCAAAATCTGAATCACACAAGCTCACTTCGGATGACAGGTCGGCACGCCAGCTTGAAGCGGCCGAGTTTCTTTTAAAAACTTTGCTGTCGGAATTGGGTTCGTGACCAGCGGGTATGGTATTTAATTTTGTGCCGAAAGCCGATTGCTTCACGATACGACGATGAAAATTCCTCGGAATCAGCATGCACTATTCTTGCGAATCGAAAAGAATGCAGATCGGACTTGGTGCGTTGACGACGGAACGAGTGTAAGCCAATTTTCCCGACTTTACATCGACTTTGAAAAGAGCCACCGTGTTGGAATGTTGACCGCCGGCGATCAACCAATTTCCTGAAGGATCCAAGCAGAAATTGCGTGGCCAACTTCCTCGTACATGTTCACGCTCGATAAATGTTAGCTTTCCGGATTCTTGATCGACTGAAAAAACGGCGATGGAATCATGCCCACGATTGGACGCGTAAACATACTTGCCGGTTGGATGGACGCGAATCTCGGCAGCTGCGTTGAGATAGTCATCTTTCAATTCGACGGGCAATGTTTCGATCAATTGTGTGTTTTTGAATTTACCGGTCTCGCTGTTAAAAGCGAAACAGCTGATGGTCAATTTCAATTCGTTCAACACATAAGCGAACTTTCCGCTGGTGTGAAACTTCATGTGGCGCGGGCCTGATCCGGGAGGAACAGCGACTTCTGCATGCTTGGTGAGCGACGCGTTTTCGGTGTCCAGTTCGTAAACGACGACCGCGTCTTTTCCTAAATCTGGAATGCAAACGAAGCGATTGTCTGGGCTGGTTCCCGTCCAGTGTGGATGCGAATCCTTCTGGCGTCGTTTATCCATGCCAGATCCGGCTCCGTGCTCGATCAAGCTGGCTCTCTCTCCGAGCGAGCCGTCTTCGTTGATGGGGAACGTCGCGACAGAACCACCACCGTACTGAGCCGAAATCAAAACCCGCCCAGTCTTGTCAGTCGCAATGCAAGCCGCACCGCCGTCTCCAATCGGCTGGCTGTTAATCTTGGTTAGCGTTGGTTGAGCGCCGCTACGATCAATACGAAACGCTGCAACGATGTTCTCTTTGCCGTCACGTCCCGTCGAATAGAGGACGTTACCATTAGGATGAAGCGTAATGAATCCCGATCCGGGAATTTTGGCAGCAACCGAGGGCGAAGACATTTTCGCCTGATCGGTTTTGAGTTTGAACTGGTGAATTCCCGCCGGGCCACCGCTTCCGATCCACACATCAATCTCTTGGGCTCTTGTGATTTCGGTGAAAGAAATTAGGGACAAGCAAAACGCCAAACTGGCAATCAAATTCACGTTGGATACAGTTGTTGCCAGCAAGCATCCGAGAGTATTAAAACCAAACGTACTAAAATTCATAACTTGAGCTACCAATAGATTGAGACGAATATATGTGAATCTTAGTCAATTGAGATTCAATCAGCCATCAGAACGGTTTGGCATGGGCGACGAGTTGATCTTGCGCGGTTTGGGTCTCGTCCAATGGAAAGTTTAGCTGTACTTCGATCCATTGCGATTGTTTTAGGTGCCAAACGTGCGATTGAACCCTGACAAGCGCAAATTCGAACCTTATTGTGCCAGCTCGTGTATAGAGGATATCGAATTGATGTTAAAATTGATTGCGACTGATCGTTTCGTATTCAATGCTTACTGTCGAATCACCGCACAACCATCACATGCCGGAAACAACTAAACTTGTTTACTCCAAGATTCAAACTTGGATTTTGCTCTTTGCTGCTTTGTTGGTAAGCGGCTGCGGCGGCTCTGACGATCAGTCGGAACCTCAAGCGGCCGGCCCGCCTCCCAAATTTGAGGGGCAGGAACAAATCGTCTTTGATCTTATTCTTAACGAAGACTCGGTGCTCGACCTTTCACCTCGCCTGTCCAAATTGGCGACCTGGTTTGAAGACGCATCCAGCGCGACTCCCCAATCTCCGCTGCCGATTCCAGATGATTTCAAAACGTTGAAAACGATGACGCCGTTGGCAGACGCCGATCTCGATCAGCTTGTTGGTGGACATGCGGAGCATCCCATTCCAATACTTGATGTTGTCCATTGGCCCATAGGAACTGAGAGTAAACCAGGTAGCCAGGCGAACCCTTGGGCGCCGTTTTTAAAGGCTCGTGTCAAATGGGAAACAATTAAATTTGGTGTGGTTTCCGGTGTCTATGTCGACGAAAGCCGTCATCAATTCGTGATGGAAACGAAAGTCGAAGGTCGGGGCTTTGACTCGAAAGGCCGCGCTTTCGGTTTTAAGGCCAAGCAAGATCTGACGTGGACTCGGAATCTTTATGACTACCAGCTCGATGGTTGGCAGCAAAAGGAAATGCACGTCAAGCGTGCCGACGCTCCGTTCTTCCGAGAAAGCCTTGCCGATTTTTTGCCTGACCGCAAACAGTTGAGAGCTGCTCAGCGATCTTACAAAGATGAAATTGTCTTGCGGGCATCGCTTGACGGAAAAGTCGTCTTGCCGCTGCCTGAACATGTGCAATGGACCAAGGAATCCTCCAATCATGATTTCCCGTCGGTCAGTGTTGTTGACTTCAATTCCGATGGGCTCGATGACTTGTTTCTCACGGCGCGCTGGGGCCCGACTCAGCTTTTGAAAAACCAAGGTGACGGAACGTTCGTTGATGTCGCCAAAGAGGTTGGGTTGTTTGAACCATTCATGGTGACGTGCGCGATCTTTGTCGATCTTGATAACGATGGCGACAAAGATGCATTGATTGGTCGATCGATGGAGACGACAAAGTACATGCGCAACGATGACGGTAAATTCGTCGACGTGACTGAGTCGCACAGTGATCTGGGCGAGCAATTTTTTACGAGCGGTTTTTCAGTTTGCGATGTCAACCGAGATGGATTGCTTGATATCTACATCAGCAATTATCCTCCGCTGAATCTGGGCGGCGATACTCCATTCGAAGATACTTTTCTGAGCCCGGAAGAGCGGGAAATGTATCTGGAGCGACGTCGGAAATCTGATCCGTGGTTAGATCTGGCGGGTTCAGCTAACGTCATGCTAATGAATCGAGGTGAGGGGAAGCTTGAGCGTGTTCCTTACGACGAATTGATTTCTCAGTGGCATCGCTCGTTTCAGTCGGTGTGGGCTGACTTCGATAACGATGGGGATGATGATCTCTATATCTGTAACGATTTCGCTCCCGATTCGTTTTTGCGAAACGATACTCCGCAAGGCGACTTGCAACCGGTATTCGTTGACATCACAGATCAAATGGAAGGCGGGATTCAAGGGTCGGCAATGGGCGGTTCGTGGGGTGATTTCGACCAAGATGGCGATCTTGATCTTTATGTGACCAACATGTTTTCCAAAGCCGGCACGCGAATCGCCAAATTTGTTGGCGAGGTTGATCCACGCATCGACGCGTCGACGAAAGGCAATTTCCTGTTCGAGAATCGCGACGGCAAAATGATTCAGGTTGCCGGCTCTGATCCCAACCAGTTCAATGTCCATCAAGTCGGTTGGTCTTATGGCGGTCAGTGGGCGGATTTCGACAACAACAGCCTACTCGACCTCTATGTGCCGAGCGGTTTTTATACGGCGCCCAAAGAAATCGATTCTCAGGTCGATACGTGAAGTTGTATTTGGCGCTCGGTCGTGCGCGATGACAAAACACAATCTGCCGAATTCAAGGACTCTGAGCTATGGAAGCGCCAACGTTACGAAGGCGAACTGTTCCGGCAACGTGGCCAGACTCGATTAGCAAATGAACCTAATCCAGCCAATCGAAAGATGGTGAGTAATTCGTTAAGCGGCAATGAGCGCAACCGAATGTTTCTCAGAAGCGAAGAAGGTTTCGTTGATGTAAGTTTGGTCAGCGGTACCGATGATATGTCAGATGGACGTTCGTTTGGATTACTCGACTTCGATGGCGATGGCTGGCTGGATATTGCGTTAATGTCGCTCAACAAGCCAAGGTTCAAGCTTTATCGAAATGAGCTTGGCAGTCGTTACTCTAAAAACCAAGCCTTTCGATTTCGGTTGATCGGCGGGCAATCAGACAATACGCCATCTGATCAATGGAGCAGTCGCGATGCCATCGGAGCGAGAGTGATGGTGACTTTTGCTTCTGGCAAAACGATGGTAATGCACAAGCAAGCCGGCGAAGGGTTTGCGACTCAAAACAGCGAAGTTCTCTGGATCGGTTGCGGTGAAACCGACTCGGTTGTGCGTTTGGATATTCGCTGGCCCTCCGGGAAAACTTCCGTAGTCGAAAATCCCGACAATGAGAATGTCTTCACTATTCGTGAGAAGGATTGAGTCTCTGTTGGCGATCCGGTTTGACGAAAAGCAAGTTCGAATCAACCGCCTGAAATTTCTCACCCAGAACCGTAGAATCGCACAAACGCAGCGTCTGGCAGGCGCGGAAAAGGCCTCTTGCGACTGGACTGGTCGTTGCAGAACTTGTGCTCGAAGAATCAACGCTTGCCAGTTTGCTGCTTGCTTAAAGAACGATCTTGCAATTGCATCTGGGGCTTGAACGAAATTCCGCTGAGTTTGACTCCAATCAGTTGTTAGGACGTGCCGGTTGCGTGAACTGGTTAACCTTTTCCTGGCAGGCTGGTTGTTTTTTTGTTCATCATTCGGATGTCAGGGGCGGTCAAATTGACTACGCCATTGGACGGCATTTAATCCAAGGTGGTCGCTTTGTTAGGGCCTTTCTTCAGAGAAGGGCGGGAAATGCGCATTTGGAATGCCCTTTGCATTCTTGATCCGGAGAAGCTTCAGTCGCTCCAAGTCTGACAACTTGAAGCGAACCATGTTTGCGGAGATCTCGTTTGTATCGCCGCGCATACTTCCCCTGGTATTTTGGAATTAAATTATGAATAAGAAAACAACTCTCCGAATGGTTCGCACTTCGGCTCTTGCAGTCGCTGCGTTTGCAGTTTGTGCGATGATGTCGGGTGATGCTCAGGCTCAGTGCTCGAGCGGGTACGGATACGGCGGTGGTCGCGGTATCAGCATCAATTACAACAGTGGCTTTCGCGGTGGGTACGGTTTCAACAACTTCTCACCTCGCTACTCCTCCGGTATTAACATCAACTACAACCGACGGCCGTCTTACGGCTACAGTCATTCCTACCGCAACTACAGCGGATATGGCGGCCACAGTCGCTCGCGTTCTTACGGATATTCTCACCGTGGACACGGTCATCGCGGATGGTAACGCTCCCAAGATAACGTCGAATTTCGGCGTTAAACCATAATTCAAAACGGTGGAGAGGCTTAACGGTCTTTCCGCCGTTTTTTTTTGCACGGAGAGTGGTTCCGGCGATCTACGCCAAACTTGATACTCGCGGTCTATTAAGAATCTAGCTAGAATGAGCGGCTTGATTTTTTGAAACTTGCGCCGTCAAACGATTGGTAAAAAACAGTTTGGCCGGCGCACTGTTTTTAGGTAGTAGACATTCTAAATGCCAAAAACTGTTTGGCTGGAGCATAAATTGGCGGATACGATTAAAGCCTTGCGTCTCAATGGCACCGAGTACATCAATCCTGGAAAGCCAGACGGATCGATAACGCGAAATCTTGCAGTCGAAAGCGTCACCTTGCCGGAACCCGCTGAAGGCGAAGTCATCGTCGAACCGATGTTCGTCGGTATCTGTGGTTCGGACAATAGTGCCAGTACCGGCAAACCAAACTTCACCTGGGTCGAGCGTCCTCGCACGATTGGGCATGAAGCAAGTGGTCGCATTGTTGGTTTTGGCCCGAACACTGAAGGCCAAGGCGGCTTGAAGATGGGCGACGTTGTTTGCATTATTCCAATGCGTGGTTGCGGCGATCCTCGCTGCCGAGGTTGCCGTCGAGGTCGACCAAACTATTGCCGTTCCAAGAAAATCTTTGGCTTTCACCGAGACGGTGCAATGGCTGAACGGATGGTCGTCAACGTCGGTCGCTGTATGCCACTGGCTGATGGTCTGACGCCGTTGCAAGGTTCCGTTGTCGAACCACTTTCGGTTGTGGCTCAGGGAATCCATCGCAAGTCAAATATTCAACCGGGGATGGATGTTGTTGTTTCAGGGTGCGGCATCATTGGATTGATGTCGGCAGAACTTGCTCGCGCCGCCGGTGCCCGAGTGGCCGTTACTGGTATCGAACAAGATCGCGATGTGCGGT
>CAZPTT010000027.1:0-18413 GCA_964589435.1 uncultured Pirellulaceae bacterium | reverse complement strand
TTGCTCAAGAACGTGGCTTCATTCCAATTGTTGTGTCCCAAGAGAATCCGCTTCACGAACAACTAGCGGCGGGCATCGAAGACTTAGACGGCCGTCGATTTGGCGACGCTTACGAAAACGGAACGGTTGATTGCTTGGTCGAATGTTCCGGTTTCCCACCAGCGCTCGGCACGGCGGGATTGTCCGTTCAGTTGGAAGGTTCGATCTGTGTCATTGCCACCTTCGGAGCGGACGTGACATTCGGCGCGACGGCCTTCACTCGCTCGGGGCAGTCAATGCAGGGCGTGATGGGGTCCAATCGAGAGGACTTCGAAACCGCACAGGCTCTTTTGCAGCGCGGCGTCTTTCCTGTTGACGTTTATTCACAGCAGTATTCGTTTGACGACGTTGTCGAAGCAATGGAAGAGTCGATTACAGCGAAGACTCCAAAAGCGATATTGGCGATCAACGCATAAATAGCCCGTGCGGCTTTTTTTCGCCGCGCCGAGTTCCAATTTCGAAGCGTAATTCGTATCGCAGAAACGCAGGGCAATGGTCCTGAACGATCGTTGAAGTCGGATTGCCAACAGCTTCTTTCTTCATCACAAACATACGATCAATCAATAGGCAGAATTCGACGTGGCAAAAATCCTGATCACTGGCGGCACGGGCTGTATTGGTGCGGTAACGGTTTTCAAGTTGCTGACAGAATATGGCGATGAGATCGAGAGTATCTTGATCGCGACGCGCGGGAGTAGTACCGATCAACTGGAGATCTGGTTTGGAGATTCGCTTCAAGGCCATATCGATAGCGGCAAGATTGCCTTTGCCAGTGTCGATTTGGGAGATACAGATGCCGTTCGGAAAACGTTGTCTGACTTCAAGCCAACCCGTATTATTCACCTTGGTGCACTTCAAAGCCCAGCTTGCGATGCGACGCCAGAAAAAGGCGTCGACGTGAACCTGACCGGGACGATGAATCTGTTTCATATGGTTGCTGAATTCGATCAGCCCATTGATCGCTTCGTATTTGCAAGCTCTGGCGCGGTCTATGGGAAACGGGCGATGTATCCGGAAGCCACAGTGCCAGAGTCGGCGACGTTAGCGCCGCCGAACCTCTACGGTGTTTGGAAGGTAGCCGGTGAACACCTCGCCAATCTGTTCCATGGAAAGACTGGTGTGCCGACAGTTTCGCTGCGGCTGAATACAACCTTCGGGCCAGGGCGAGATCAAGGGACAACATCGGCACCGACCAAAGTGATGAAGTCTTTGGCAATTGGAGCCCACGAAAACAAAACGATTCCGTTTTTGATGCCGTACCAAGGTCGCGAAAATTATCACTACGTCGAAGACGTTGGCGCTCACTTTGCCGGCGTTTGCATGCTGCCATTTGAAGGCTGCCAACCGTTCAATATCAAAGGCAAGACGATCGAAGTCGCCGAATTTCTCGAAGCCGTCAAACAGGTTGCCGGCGAAATGGCAATCGATGGATTTCTCGAAACCGGCATTGAGCCCACGGCGACACCCAATCTTTTCATATGCGATCTGGAAGACGCCGCGATTGAGGAGCAGTTTCCTGGCTTGCCGCGAACAGATATTGCCGAGGGCATCCGCAAGACTCTGGCCAAGTTCAAGGAAATGGCGCCCGCGGGAAAAATCAAAATCTAATCGTTCAGCCAATTAATTCAGTAGGCCACCTTAGAGCAAGATGATGAAAGCAATCGAAATTACAGAGCCCGGTAAAGTCAAACTTGCCGAACGCGATAAACCAACTCCGAAGGCCGGCGAAGTGCTTCTTAAGGTTAACCGTGTTGGCTATTGCGGTAGCGACCTGGGCGCGTTCAAGGGACTCAATCCTTTGGTGACTTATCCTCGCGTTCCCGGCCACGAAATTGGAGCCACGATCGCCGAGCTTGGTGATGGAGTTTCCGGTTGGAATGTCGGCCAAGAAGTGTTGGTGATTCCGTATTCAAGCTGCGGCAAGTGTTCGGCTTGTTTGAAGGAGCGTTTTAATTGCTGCATGAAAAACGAAACGCTCGGTGTTCAGCGTGATGGAGCACTTTGTGAGTATGCGACCGCACCTGTTGAAAAGTTGATCGCCTCCGAAAAATTGACTCTCGAAGAACTTGCGCTCGTCGAACCGTTGACCGTCGGCTTTCATGCGGTCGCACGCGGAGAAGTCACAAAAACGGACACGGTTGCCGTGATTGGCTGTGGAGCCATCGGGCTGGGCGTGATCGCGGGAGCTAACTTTCGTGGCGCTCGTGTGATCGCAATCGACATCGAAGATAGTAAGTCTGATGTTGCCAAAGCGTGCGGTGCGACTGAGTTTGTAAACTCGCGGACGGAGAATGTTCACGACCGTTTGGTTGAGCTTACCGACGGCCATGGCCCGGATGTGATGATAGAGGCTGTTGGTCATCCGCTGACCTACACGATGGCGGTTGAAGAAGTCTGCTTTGCCGGCCGGGTCGTTTATATCGGCTGGGCGAAAGCTCCCATTGAATACGAGACGAAGTTTTTCGTTCTAAAAGAACTCGACATCCGCGGATCGAGAAATGCATTGCCCAGTGATTTTAAGGACGTCATCACCATGCTCGAAGCTGGTAGTTTTCCGCTTGAAACCGTCATCACGAAGACTGTTTCGCTAAGTGATGCTCCGGCGGCCATGGACGCGTGGGCAGCAGATCCGGCCAGCATCACAAAAATTCAAATCAACTTAGACGCATAAATCCATCCAAGAATTCAGAAGAATCAGACAAGGTATAAAATGGCTCTCATTATTGAAAAATTCTCATTCGGTGTTGGTGATCGTTTTGCTCACCAAGGCAAGGCTCAACTGGCGGCAATTAAGAAAGCGGCGGAGCAAGGCGTCGATGTCGTTCCGGTTTGGAATAAGTCTAACCGTGAGCACCAAACGATTGGATCTGAGATTGCTTCGTGTCGCGCCGCGGCAGACGCTGCCGTTGAAGAACTTGGTTGGAGTAAGTCTCACTATGTCGATGCCGATCACATCAATCTAAAGATCGTCGATCCATTTTTGGACAACAGTGACTTTTATACGATCGACGTGGCGGATGCAATTGGGATGCCAGCTTCCGAAGACGAAGTCAACGCGTTCATCGATTCAATTCCTGAACTGATCGGTTCGCTTTCGATTCCGGGAATTCCCGAAGCTGTCCAAATGACCCGCGAGTCGATTGCCGCTACTGCCAATCAGTACCTCAAGGCCGTCCAATTGGCTGGTGAGATTTACAGGTACATTGAAAGCAAAAATGGGACCGGAAACTTTGTCACCGAAGTTTCGATGGATGAAACAGACAGTCCGCAGACGCCTCCGGAGTTGCTGGTGATTTTGGCGGCGATCGCGAAAGAGGGTATTCCTGTTCAAACCATCGCTCCGAAGTTTACCGGGCGATTCAACAAAGGCGTTGACTACGTGGGTGATGTGGCTCAATTTGAAAAAGAGTTTGAGGATGATTTGGCCGTCATCGCTTACGCGGTTGAGAAATATGGCTTGCCAGCAAATTTGAAGCTAAGCGTTCACTCGGGAAGCGACAAGTTTTCGATCTATGCTCCGATTCGAAGAGCTTTGGAAAAAACGGGAGCCGGTCTACATATCAAAACGGCCGGTACGACTTGGTTGGAAGAATTGATCGGACTTGCTGAAGCCGACGGAGCTGGACTTGAGATTGCCAAAGAAGTCTACGCGCAAGCCTTTGCCAACAGCGAAGCACTTTGCCAGCCTTATGCCTCGGTGATCGATATTGATGAATCAAAGTTGCCGTCACCTGAAGAAGTCAACGGTTGGACGGCCTCTCAGTATGTCAACGCACTGCGTCACGATCCGAATCACCCGGAATTCAATTCATCTTTCCGTCAATTGCTTCACGTCGGTTACAAAATCGCCGCGAAAATGGGTGACCGATATTTGAAGATGCTTGTCGAGTGTGAAGAATCCATCAGTCGCAACGTGACGGAGAACCTTTACGAGCGGCACTTGAAGCCACTTTTTCTCAGTTAGAATCTGCGCAGGCCCGACGCAATCCTTTATCATGAAGCACCGCGATCTGAGAATGATGACGGTGCTTTTTTGCCAAATTGGCTCGAATCGTAATGTTTGTTTCAATTTGGCAAACACACGAACGAACAACTTCGCAGATTTTCAACGACTGTATTTTTTTGACGAACGTTCTAGGAGCCAGACATGGCGCGACATATCGGACTCTTTGTCTTCTCTATTTTTCTAAGTTTGGGCATCCCGAGCACATCGTCCTTAGTGCTGGCGCAAGATGATTCTCAAACTGAAAGCGACAAACAAGCCGCCAACGAATGGACGGCGAAAAAGTTGTTGAAAGCTGCTCAAGCGGAAGACCTTGATGGCGTAAAGGCCGCGATCAAAGCTGGCGTTGATGTTAATTCGAAATCGGATTACGGAGCGACAGCTTTGTTTTTTGCTTGCGATCGAGGCAACGAAGAAATGGTCGATGCCTTGTTGGCGGCCGAAGCCGATCCCAACGTTAAGGATACGTTCTACAAAGCGACACCGATCACGTGGGCATTGCAGAAACAACACAAAAGCATTGTTGCCAAATTGCTTGGTCATGGTGGCGAAGGGGCCGATGGATTTTTGCTAAGTGCGATTCAGACCGGTGATGACGAGTTTGCAAAGTCGATCCTGGATACCAAAGCTGCATCAGAGGCCGGTATGGTTCGCGCGCGAGATGCGGCGGTGAAGATGGCTTCCAAAGCACAAAAACATGAAGAACTGCCAGCGTTGTTTGCCGATTTTGACTTGCCGGATGCGGTCCCACTTGAGCCGATGACTCCGGAGATGCTGAAGAAGTTTGACGGCAAATATCAAGGGCCCGGTTTTTCGGTTTCCGTAGAGGCGGATGACGAGGAATTGATGCTTGGCTTCAACGAGAATCCAAAGGCAGCTTTGGAGCATACTGGCCCGAATGAGTTTCTGCTCGGTGCCAGTTCAGTCAAGTTTGAAATGGATGGCGAGGCCGTCAAGCAACTGGTTCTGACGATGAACGGCAACAATATGGAACTTACGCCGGTCGTCAAAAGCGAAATGAAAGAAGCGCCTGCTTCGAAGGATAAACCAAAAGCAGAAGCCAAGCCAGAAAATAAGGAAGCGAATGAAGGTGATGCGGAAGAAGCCGATGCTCCAAAGTATGGTGCTTCGTCTGCTGAATCACGGGCGGCAGATCTGGCGATTTCGTCAAGCAACTGGGCTGGTTTTCGCGGCAATGGTGGCCGAGGTGTCGCCGACGGCCAAAGTCCTCCAACGGAGTGGAACGTTTCTGATGACGATTCAGAAAACGTGAATTTTAAATGGAAGACCGCGATCCCGGGATTGGGACTGTCTTGCCCTTCGATCCATGGCGACAAAATTTATTTAACGTCGGCCTTCAGCGAAAAAGCGGAAGGCGATTTGAAGATCGGCCTTTATGGAAACGTTGATTCGGTTGAGGAAGATTATGTCTTTGACTTCAACGTCTATTGCGTGGACAAGCAAACCGGAAAACTACTTTGGGAACGTAAGGCAGCTTCGGCGAAACCTGCCGTCAAACGTCATGCGAAATCGTCGCATGCCAACCCAACCGTTGCCACCGATGGCGAGCACGTCATTGCTTTCTTCGGCAGCGAAGGGCTTTATTGCTACTCATCAGACGGTGAGTTGGAATGGAAGAAGGATCTGGGGTTCCTCGACAGCGGTTGGTTTTACGATGCAGGCTATCAGTGGGGATTCGGTAGTTCCCCGATCATCTTCGAAGACAACGTGATCGTGCAGTGCGATATTCAAGGCGACTCGTTCGTAGCGGCGTTCAATTTGAAAACTGGCGATGAAGTTTGGCGTACGATGCGGGAAGAGATTCCAAGTTGGTCGACTCCGACGGTACACCAATTTGACGACGTGCCGATGTTGTTGACTCATGCGACCAAAGCGGCGCGCGGATACGATGCCCGTGACGGAAAATTGTTGTGGACGCTTTCGAATCATTCAGAGATCGTTGTGCCGACTCCGTTCGTGGCTCACAATTTAATCTTTATTGCCAGCGGCTACTCACCGATTCAGCCGATCTATGCGATTCGTCCCGAGGCACGTGGAGATATTACGCTCGCCGATAATACGACAACCAATGAGTTTATTCCTTGGAGTACCAAACGAGGCGGTCCGTACATGCCGTCGCCAATCGTTTATGGGGACTATCTCTATTGTTGTTCCAACAGCGGGATCTTGAGTTGTCACGATGCGAAATCAGGCAAGCAGGTCTATAAAAAACGAATGAGAGCTAAAGGCGGAACTCTCAGTTTCACGGGATCACCGATCGCGGCTGATGGGCATCTGTACTGCACGTCAGAAGATGGACGTGTGCTGGTCGTCAAGGCTGGCCCTGAATTCGAATTGGTAAGCACAAACGCTTGTGGCGAAAGTGTGCTGACCACTCCAGCTATTTCTGAAGGTGTGATTTACTTGCGAACTCAGAGTAGTTTGATTGCTGTTGGTAAATAACGCCTTGTTTGTATCGCGATGAAAGGCAAGGTTAGCCTTGCCTTTGATCGGCATTGAGCCGGCGTGCGATTGGTTTTAATCGCTGATTACTGTTGCGATTGCGTCAAGAATGTGGCCGGCTGACGGGAGCGTATCGTCGCCGACCAACTTGACCAGAGGCAAGAGAACGTCGTCCTGCCGGCAGGAGTCTCCTGATTCGTTGAAGCCAGGTAGCGAAACTGTAATACAAGCCGCTACGTTTTCGAGTCCGCATTCTGCTTCTGCTTTTGCTTCTGCTTCGCTAAACAATACGATCTTGGGCGTTGCCTGAAAGTGTTTGGCCGCCGTGTTTCCCAAGGCATCGATCTGTCGGGACAGACCACCAGTGGATGCGACCAGGATCATGTCGCATTCGCCCCGCCGCAAGATTTCCGCCGCTGAATATTCAAGCCAATTTGACCTTGGATATCGACGATTCAAATTGACCGCGAAAGGGAACCCGCTGCTCCATGCCAGCACATTCTCGGCACTTTGACTGTTGGCGTCCGATCTCATACTCAAACTAACGAAACGAGTCTTGTTGTTGAGCTCGCGGACAAGCGACGCAAGTGAATCGTTTGCCGAGTCAAAATTTGAATCGTGTGTTGTATGGCCATAGAACAAAGCACCATATTTTGCAGCGGATAAGTGTTGAGACAATTTCTGCCAACTTTCAACATCCAAGCCCGTTGATTGCTTGACGGCTTGCGAGTCGAGCTGAAGTCCGCTCAAACAAGCCCGCAACGTTGCCAACGCAGCGGTCGCATTGGGCCGAGAAAGCTCAATAAACAGATCCGCTTTCTCTGCCGTCGCAGTCCGGCAATCATCGACAACGATAATTTTCCGCTTGGGTAACCCTGCTGGATTGCTGTACCGTTCCAGATGTCGCGGGTGCGTCGTCATTGGGTCACAGAACCAAAAAATAATGACGTCGGAGCGATGAGCCACTTCGCCGAGTGTCGCTGATACCTTTCCAACACGTTGGAGCGCAAATTGGCTGGCTCTTCCTGCATTCGAAAATAAAATGTCAATGTTCGCGCCGGTCCGATCCGCCAAATTCCAAGCCGATTGTTGCGATTGAGTTGTCAGGTGGTCGAGCCCGCAGATGAGTGGGGCGGTCGATTCGCGCAACATGTTGGAACATCGCTCAATGGCTGACGGCAAGTCAATCGCTTGACCATCGATTTGGCATTTTTCGGAGGCGACAGTCAGATCGGCAAACCAGCGGTTACCCATTTCGCATGCGTTGCGAACTTCAACTGAACCGTTTTTTTCGTTTACATGAAGGTCGTCGCAGAGACATGTGCACCCTGGACAGACAACGTTTCGAAGTTGATTCATGTCTAGATCGCGATACCAGTCATTGTTTTCTCAGGAAGCTCCAGTGTATTTGCTTCCAACGAGGCAACTGGAAACGAGCAATAGTCGACGGCATAGTAAGCACTCGGTCGGTGATTGCCGCTCATGCCGCAGCCACCAAATGGTAGCTTGCCGCTGGCGCCAGTCGTTTGGCGATTCCAATTCACGATGCCGGCTCGAATTTGATGAATAAACTGGCGATAGAGATCTTCGTTGTCGCTCAGCAATCCCGCCGACAAACCGTACGACGTATTGTTGGCTTCACGAATGGCTTCATCGATGCTGCCGACACGGATTACATTCAAAAGCGGGCCAAATAGTTCTTCATCGCTCCGATTGGCGACCTCTGTAACATCGACCAGTCCGGGAGAGACGAGGGCGTCACAATTTCGGTGCGACTTCATTTCGACGATTGAACGCCCGCCGCTGCTGATCAAATCAGCTTGCGCTTCGAGTAGCCGTCGTCCCATGGATTGAGAAATCACGGTTCCCATGAATGGCTGAGGCTTATCGTCGTAAAAGCCGTATGAGGCTTTGCCAATCATCTCCGTCAGCGTGTCAAGGAACTGATTGCTTTGCTCGTTGTCGACTAGGATCAGGCGACGAGCACAGGTGCAGCGTTGTCCCGCAGTGAAGTAAGCCGAAAGGATCGTGAGGTAAGCGGCGGCCTTCAAGTCCTTGGCGTCATGAACGATCAGCGGATTGTTGCCGCCCATTTCAAGAGCGAGGATTTTTTGTGGATGGTCACCGAAAGTCTGGTGCAAAGCCTTGCCGGCTCTGGAAGAACCCGTGAAGAACATGCCATCCAATTGTTCGTGCTTCGCAATTGCTTCGCCGACGCTCCGGCCGCCTTGAACCAAATTCAAGACGCCATCTGGCAAGCCGGCTTGTTGCCATTTCTCGACCATCCAAGCTCCGACGCCGGGTGTGACTTCGCTCGGTTTGAAGACAACCGTATTACCTGTGATCAAAGCTGGAGCGATATGGCCGTTGGGCAAATGGGCTGGGAAATTGAAAGGCCCGAGCACGCCGCAGACACCATAGGGTTTGAAACGAGTGACGGCATTCATACCAGTCATCTCGAAAGAGGTTGTGTCGCGACGCGTGTGAAAGGCGTCAATTGACAACGCGATTTTCGCGACCACTGCACCGGCCTCGGTTTTGGTTTCCCAGAGTGGCTTGCCGGTTTCCTGGGCGATCAACAGTGCCAACTCATCCGCCGATTCTGAAACAAGCTCTGCGTATTTCTTGGCTATGACAATTCTCTGATCAGAAGACAGATCCCACCAAGGCCCGAATGCGGCACGAGCAGCAGCAAAGGCGTCGTCGATTTGTGCCGGCGTTGTTTCTCGGCCTGACCAAACAGGAGCTTCGTCAACGGGGCTCGTCGAAACAAGCTGATCGCCGCCGCCCTCGATCCACTGTCCCGCAATATGAAGTTTCGTTTGAGTCATCGTCGCGTGCTCCAGGTTTGTAAAGCGCAAAGCTTTGCTTGTTGGCGGATGCTGCCGAATGCTGCCGAATGCTGCCGAAGAGGCTCAAACAGCAGATGGTGCTTTCACTGCTACTCGAAGCATCACTATTTTGATTTCGTGTTTTTCGATTTGGAATTCTTCGATTGAGATTTCGGCTTGAGGTTGACGCATCGAACCGCATCTCCCACTTTGAGGTTCAATCGCAAAGCCGTCACCTCATCGATCGCGACCTTATCTTTATCCCAAGCCGTATCACCGAGGCAAACGCGAAAATCAATGTTGGCGTTGGAGACAATTTGCTGGCTGCCGTTCTTGATTTTTGGTTCGATTGATTGCACCGTTCCAGATTTGCTTTCGTTGACCGCCCGGATGTTTTTTACCGCGCAGTGCATTGTTGGCCCGCCGTCAAAAATGTCGACAAGTTTACGGAACTCGAACCCTTCCTTCTCCAGTACCGACAACGCTGGTGCTGTGTTCTCGTGAACTTTTCCGATCACGTCTTGAGCTGACTCCGGCAGCAGCGGAATGTAGATCGGATGTTTGGGCATTAAGTCCGCAATGAACTTCTTCGATTGACTGGTGAGTGTTTCTGCTTTTGGGAAATCAATCTGAAAGAAGTGAGAACCAAGTGCCATCCATAGAGGCGACTTGCCATCTTTGCCCACGACGCCTCGCATTTCCGCGATCACTTCCTCTTCGAAGCGGTCTTTGAACTCGGCGATAAACATAAATCGAGACAGGCTCAGCAAACGACCGTGCCCGCTGCCCCAGTAATCGGGCGATAGAAACAGGCTGCCAATTTCGCTCGGGCCGTCGTGTTCTTCACGCAAATGAAGCACGTCCATTTCCTTGCGGACACCCAAATCCGCCGACGCATGCAACGAAGTTTTGATTTCGTAGGAATACATGGGCTCGAAGCCACCGACTTTCGCGTAGATCGAGCACGTTCCAACGATCTTTCCAACCGCCAGGTCTTCCATGACGAAAACGTAAGGCTGGCCGGCAGGTTTGGCCGATTTTTGAGAGAACGCGAACAGCGATTTTTCGATCCGCGATTCTAGTTCCTCTTTGGAAATTTTCAGTGTCGTCAAACCGTATTCCGATTTTTGGATCAATTCAAACAACTGATCCAAATCGTTTTCTTGTACTCGGCGAACTATGAGCATGGGAAATCGCCTGCCATCTCTTCGGCAACCTGTTCGATGATTTGTAGCGCCAAATCAATGTGTGATTCTTCGACACAGCCAAGCGGCATCAGGAATCGAACACGGCTTGGGTCGCCGCCCGCCATGAACGACATCAGACCGGCGTGAAACATTCGGTTGACCATTTCTTTGGCGGCTTCGGCGGAGCCATCAAAGGGAGTGAAGGCAACCATGCCGCCAATGCCATGTGGCCCGGCGGTCGCACCTGGCACTTGCTCGTTGATCTTTTTGAGGCCGGCCGCGAAGTAGTTATGGAGCTTTATGTTTTTCCCATCGCTGCCGAAGTTTCCAGAATCGATCAAGCCTTTCACGATCGCATGTGCCGCCGTGATCGCCCAAGTGCTGCCGGTAAACGTTTGGCTGACGAGGCCAGGCTTGGGTTTGTAATCATCGGTAAACAGCGTCGCGCAGACCTGAGAGATTTTCCCGATCGTGACGAGGTCGACGAGCTTATCTAAACCAAAATGCTGGAACGCATAGGGTCGAGTTGTGCGGCAGAACGTTTGGACTTCGTCAGCGATGACAGCGATATTGTTTTCGCGAGCAACTTGGATGAGTGCTTTGAAGAAATCAGAATCGCCTGCGTAATAGCCGCCTTCGCCTTGGACAAGTTCCATCCACAGCGCTGCGTGCTTGCCGGGGAAGCGAGCAATGTGATGCTTCAAGCGACGTACCGCATAGGCAGTGCTTTTCTCGGGCGACTTGTGATTGAAGAACGGGATGTAGTCGACACTGATGGTGTCCGGCAATCCGACGCGGTATTTTGCTTTGTCGGTTACTTGCGCCAAACCCAGCGTCCGCCCGGCAAAACAATGCGTGAAAGCGAGAACTCGGTTGGCCGGATGATTCTTTTGAAACGCCATCTTGAGAGAGTTCTCATTGGCCATCGCTCCGCTGGTCGACAGGAAACAGTGCTTCAATTCCGCGCCCGACTCGCAGGCAGTATCGACCAGCAACTTTAACGTGTCACCACTGTTCGTGTTCTGCTGCAGGTTGCCTTGCATCACCGTGTCACTGATCGCTGCTTTGAGGCCCGCATCGATCATCAAAGGATGACTGTGGCCGTAACCGTGGACTCCAATTCCAGTAATCAAGTCAAGCTTTACACTCCCATCGCCCAGTTCTACGAATGGTCCGTTTCCAATGCCACTGCCCAAATAAGGGAAGTACAAATTGCCACCGCGAAGTGCACCAAACTGGTCGAGCTGTGCCTGGTAGTCGACGGCCAATTCTGGGTTGGGCGGTCGCACCGAAACGAGATGCTTTTGGTGGTCAGCAACCGCAGCAAGAATCAATTGCCTGGCTTCTTCGAGCCGTGGATCGTTATGAAGTTGTTCGGAAGCCAGCGGGGGATTGGTGGTGCTCATGTGTTTCTCGGCCTAATGGATGAAGCCCAACCTGCGATTGGACATGAGTATCTTACGTGTTGTTCCGGAAATCAAAAAGCCAATTATTGTCGAATTGAATCGAGGTCGATTTCAATTTGCGGTAATTGCTGCGGACGTCCCGCCGCCGCAAGTAAATAGAGCTTTCGTTCTAACGCAAATTATCGCCATCTACCGGTTCGTTAATACTGAGTTGACTAATTTTCTTAGGTGCCATGCCCTCGCTTGCGTGGGCATGTTCATGCATGCCAGAGCACGGCATCGATCGTTTCAGGTCTGATGGGCCACTAGTGCAAACGGCTCAGTTGATCTTCGTTTGCGGCAAGCTCAAGCCGCGACTTCCTCGGCAATGCTTAATAGAATCATTGCGGCTAGTTTTGTTCGCGGCACCAAGCTTTCGGGTATCAAGTATTCTGCGGGGCTGTGAATGTTTCCACCGCAGGGGCCAAGCGTATCAATGTTGGGTAGGCCAGCCGCAGCGAACTTGTTGCCGTCACATGCGCCGCCGGTTCCTCGCCATTTGACTTCGATGCCGAGTGCACTGCCGCATTTCTCAATTCGCTTTTGCAGCTGTTCAGATGCTGGACAAAGTTGTTTGGGTGGCGACGAGAATTTTCCGGACATCTCAACAGAAATCCCATCGAGTTGGTCGAACTCGGATACAAGTTCGGCGAATTTCTCTTCAACGTTTATTTGTTGCTCAGTAGTTTTGACGCGAACATTGACTCGGCCGATCGCCAAATCTGGAACCATGTTCAATGGCCCACCGCCAGAAACTCGTCCTGCGTTGTAGGTGACCTCCGGATCGGTGTTGAGATCGCTGATGCGAGTCAGCAACTTTGATAGCGCGACAATTGCGTTGCGTCCGTTTTCAAATTCTCGTCCTGCGTGGGCTGATTTACCTCGCACTACGAATGAGAAGTTCCCGGAGCCTTTCCGCCACGAGACGAGTGTTCCGTCGGGGAGTGCTGGCTCAAACAACATGCCAACGTCGCAAGTCGGAGCCAGTTGTTTGATCTTGGAACTGCTTCCCGGCGAGCCAATTTCTTCGTCGGGATTGATCAAGACGTCCCAGCCAATCGTGCCAGCCAAAGGGCTTTTCTCGAGCGTGCGAATCGCGTTGAGCATCACGACCAAACCGCCTTTGGCGTCGGCGACACCGGGACCAAGAAGCGTTCCATCATCTTGCATGGAACATTTTTGAAACGGATGATCGAGTTGGTAGACCGTATCCATGTGAATGCACAGCATGATTCGTTTTTTTGCGGAAGGCCATTTCGAGACATGGATCATCTGGCCAAGCTTTTGTTCAACCGAGTTGCCGGCGTCATCAACGGCGACATACGTTTCGGAATCGAGTTCGGTAAGCTCGCCGTCAAGCGAAGAGAATTCACGCACCAGTTTTGCTTGGACGGCTGCGATGCCGGCGAGATTGGTCGTACCCGAGTTTGTGTTGCAAAGTTCCTCGACAAGATTCAGCATTACCGGTTGTTGATCGTCCAACCATTGGAGGTGCGTTAAAAGTGAGTTCATGTTTGAAAGTTGGGTTGAGGTTGTTGAGCAGTATCGAGTGAGCTTCGTTAAAGACGTCGGTGAAAGACGCAGTGAAGACATGGACGCTTGATGGCCAATCGCTAAACGCAAAGTTTCTTACAGGGCGAAAAATTCTTGTTCGGCGAAGAATTCTTGTCCAGGTGAAAGTGCTTGTTCAGTTGAAGCTTCGCCGGCTTATTTACTTTTTTCATCAATCGTTGCTGCTGGCGGTTGAGCAGCTTCCTTGATTCGTGAAGCCAAGTATCCATCCAGATCAACTTTCCAAAGAGCCTGTCGTCGCATTTCACTGGAGACGATCAGGGATCTTGAATCAGGAGTGAAGCAAATGGCTTCTCCTTGGCGCTGCAACGGTAACGGAATCGGGATTGGTTTCGAAGTCGAAATCGTTTTTCGCCAACTATTTTCTGTTGAACGTTGGTAAAGATGAGCGTTCAAATAGTTGCGAATGATCAGCCGATTACCGTCTGGAGAAAACGCCATCCCCGTCACGTTGCGAACGTTGAAGTCGCCAATTCGTTTGGCGGTTCGTTGTTTGGTATTGCGCCGTTTGTTCTCGCGCTGTTTGGGTTTATTACTGTTAGGCTTTTGATTGGCTTTAGTTGTATCTTGTCCTGAAGCGTTTGAGCCTTCGTGAAGCGGCATCGGCAATACGTAGATGCCTGGGGGATTGGTTTGCTTTGCGTCGAAGTAGACTTTCTCGACCATCCAAATATCTTTGCTGATCGGATCAACGCCGATTGCCTCGCAATTCTTCGGGCCGTCTTCATACTCGAAATCGAGTTTCTTTGAGCTGATGCCAATCGGCGTGTCCAGATCCGGTTGTCGAACTTGTTCTAAAGTTCTTCCAGTATCTGGTTCTGGGAAAATGTAGAGCTGGTAGATATCTCGCTTGGCCAAATTGTCCCCAACATCGGCGACGAGTAGGTAAGGTTGATCTTCAACGATAAACGAAGTCATGGCTTCCCAGTCGACATTCCTCCCACCTTTAATTTCGAATTCGCGCAAAATCGCGCCTGACAAGGAAACCGCAAACAGATTGGCACCGTGTCCAGAATCATTGTGGGTGAAGACAACGTCCTTGGTGCGAAACGAAAATGCCAGCCCGCTGCTTTCCACGATCTTTTCGGATTTGATCGTTCCCGTTTTTTCGAAAAGGTTTCTCGTAGGAGGGTCTTGTTCAGTTCCGCCTCGCCATAGCGATGGGCTCGAATGGAGAATCGGGCTGATCGCAAAAACAATACTGATTGAAACGAATGCCAATAATCCAGTGGTAGCACAACGAATTAGCATTGGTAATTAATCGAGAGAAAGGAGAGGCGGTAATTGAAATATGTTGGGGCTTAGTTCAAGGTTCTTCGCCACTGAGTATTTGAACGAAAACTCGAAGCGAACGCCAGCGACAAGCCAGAGGGCCGTCGGCCGGCAAGAGTGATTCGGATTTTGCAACGACTCTCGACTATTTTGTAAACTATTTGCCGTTGGCAAAGCCTTTTCTGAACGCTGACGGTCGCGAACAATTCGGCCGACGCGAGCCTTACTTAGTATGAGTCGTCAATGAGTTCACAGATTCCATCTGCTATCAACCAAGACGCCCAGGCCATTTGGCAAGCTGGCGTCGACGCGGTGGATGCAAGAAAACTCGTTTCCGAATTTGTTTCGGTGACTGAAAATCGGATCGGTTTTGGCGATGAGTATTTCGAAATTGATCAGTTTAATCGAATCGTCGTTTTGGGAGCCGGCAAAGCCAGCGGCTGGATGGCGGAGGGGTTCGAGCGATCGCTTTCGCCGAAACTGTTGGATCGGACAATCGGGCGAATCAACGTTCCAGATGATCAAATCGCCAACACGGCCAAAATTGAAGTCGTCGGTTGTCGCCCCGCTGGAAATAATCTGCCAACACAACGAGTGTTGGACTCAACCGCGGAAATTTTGAAACTGGCCAGCAACTGTGAAGCCGATGACCTTTGCGTTTGCCTGATTTCCGGTGGTGGTTCAGCACTGCTTGAAAAGCCAGTGGGAGATATCTCGCTCGATCAATTCTGCGACGTGACCAGTCTGCTCAGTCACCAAGGCGCGACGATCGAAGAGCTCAATCTTGTCCGTCGGCAGTTAAGCCAAGTCAAAGGCGGTGGGCTCGCTCGAACGGTGAATGCTCGAAATGTGGTGACGCTGATCGTGTCCGATGTTATTGGAGACCGCCTCGACATCATCGCCTCGGGGCCAACCGTTTGCGATTCGAAAGATGTTGGCCAGCGCGAACTCAACGCGAAAGCAAAAGCAATTTTGTTGAAGTTCGATCCGGATTTAGATAACGTTCCGTCAGCCATCATGGCAGTACTCAATTCGAATTCCGGCAGCTCTTCCAATGGCAATGAAAGCGGTGATGAAGGCGGCGATGCGAGTTCTGTCGTCGAAACGTCTGTCAGAAATATTGTCATCGGCAACAACGAAACGGCAGTGGCGGCGGCTGTCGCAAAAGCAACCGAGCTGGGATATGCGTGCGAATCGGAAACGAATGAACTTGATGGTGACGTCGAAATGCTGGCAGAAAAATTTGCCGGGCGATTGTTTAATCAGTTGATCAAATCGTCGCGCGACTTGGGAGAAACTTCTTCAAGAGAATTATCCAGTGGTAGTCGTTGCTTTATTTCCGGAGGCGAGCCAACAGTGACGATTGACTCGGAATCAGGACAAGGCGGTCGCAACCAGCATTTGACGCTTGCGACAATGTTGAAGTTCATTGCTCAGAAAGGGGAGTCGAAAAATCCAATTGTCACTGAATCGGAAGGTTGTTCCGGCGAACAGTTCTGCTTTTTGTCAGCCGGAACTGATGGTGAAGACGGGAACGTTGCCGTTGCCGGAGCCCAGTTCGATCAGGCCTTGGTCGATAAAGTGATGCAAGCGAACTTAAGCTCCAAGGCCATCAACAGCTTGCAGTCGTTTGACAGCTACTCGTTCCTTGACCGAGTGGGAGCCATCATCAAAATGGCCTCGACGCGGACAAACGTCTGCGATCTCCGAGTCGTAATCTCTCGTTTTCCCAAACACAGTAGCGATTTACCGCTAAGGTGATCTAAGGCACGGCATTTACTCGCTATTTTTGGCCTTTGAAACGCCTGTGGTCTTTCCAATAGCGGGATCTTTACCATTACGGGGTTCGTTGATACTCTGATGCATCTGTGAAACACCCCTCGCTGCGTGCTACGGCTGCGCAAGAGCGTGACCCGCTTACCGAGCTCAGTCTTCTTACTTTCAAGATGAACAACTGGGGTATTTTTGCGGACTGACGTTGGATCGATTCTCTGTCGAAACAGCATTTGCAAAACAACTGCTAACGAAGTCGCCGTGCAGATTTGAAAGCATGACTTTGTTGACACAACTTCGAACAATAACGACCATCCGAAACAACAAACGAAAGTCTTAAAGGAATAACATGGCCAAGAAATACGTCTACTTTTATGGTGGTGGCAAGAAGATGACCGACGGCGATCGCTCGATGCGAGAGTTGCTTGGAGGCAAAGGTGCAAACCTTGCTGAGATGTCAAATGCGAACGTTCCTGTTCCTCCTGGTTTCACTGTCTCAACCGAAGCCTGTGGCATCTACGAAAAAGAAGGCGCGTATCCGAAAGAGATGATGCAGCAGGTCAAGAAGGAATTGACCAAGCTGGAAAAACTCGAAGGCAAGAAACTTGGTGCCGCCAAAAACCCTCTTTTGGTTTCGGTACGATCGGGTGCGGCTCAGTCGATGCCCGGTATGATGGACACCGTTTTGAACTTGGGAATGAACGATAAATCCGTCAAGGGTTTCATCGACATGACCGGCAACGAGCGAGCTGGCTGGGATTGCTACCGTCGTTTCATTGACATGTTCGGCGACGTTGTAATGGGGCCAAGTTCAACACTTGAGCATCATCACTTCGAAGAAGCGTTGACCAAGATCAAGAAGAAGTACAAGGCCAAACAGGACACGGATCTAACGGCTGCCCAACTAGAAGAGTTGGTTGGTGAGTACAAGAAGATTTACAAGAAGCACGTTAAGGAAGACTTCCCTCAAGACCCGATGAAGCAGCTTGAGTATTCGATCAACGCTGTCTTTGATTCTTGGCAAACTGAGCGTGCGGTAAAGTATCGTATTCTCAACAAGATCACTGGCTTGATCGGAACGGCCGTCAACGTTCAAACCATGGTGTTCGGCAACATGGGTGACGATTGTGCGACCGGTGTTGCGTTCACACGTGACGGTTCGACCGGCGAAGCCAAACCGATGGGCGAGTACTTGGTTAACGCCCAAGGCGAAGACGTCGTGGCCGGTATCCGAACTCCACAAAACCTTGATGACTTGGCCAAAGAATCGGACAAGGGGCTCGTCAAAGCTGGTGCTCAATTGTTGAAAACCATGGCGATGCTTGAAAAGCATTACAAATACCCGCAGGACGTGGAATTTACGATCCAACAGGGCAAGCTGTACATGCTACAAACACGTAATGCGAAGCGTGTTGGAATCGCTGGTGTTCGTTGGGCCGTTGAGATGGCAACGGGCGAAGACGTCATCACCGGTGCCAAGCAACCAAAGCTTCTCAACGCTAAAACTGCCCTTCAAACGGTAACCGGTAGTGACCTTGAGCAGTTGCTGTTCCCGATTTTCGATGCGAAGGAAGAAGCGAAGAAGACGCCTTTCGTAACGGGTTTGCCAGCCGGCCCCGGCGCCGCGTTTGGCGAGATTGTCTTCGATTCGAAGAAAGCGGAAGAGCTTAAGAAAAAGAATCCAAAAAAGAATTTGATCCTCGTTCGCCACGAGACGTCACCAGAAGATGTTGGTGGAATGGGTGCAGCTGAAGGTATTCTGACCAGCACCGGTGGCATGACATCTCACGCGGCTGTTGTTGCTCGTGGTTGGGGTAAGTGCTGCATC
>CAZPTT010000026.1:25377-48021 GCA_964589435.1 uncultured Pirellulaceae bacterium | reverse complement strand
AGTTTCCGTTCCAAGGTCTGGATCAGAAATTAACCGGCGTCGAACCAGCCCGCGTTGTGAAAGAAATCATCGCCTAAAGCGGAAACCATTTACATTCAACGTTCAACCTTTGGTATTCTCAAGATGACGAATTTCTTCCTCTTGAATGCCGATCTCGCGATCGATAGGTCGAATTAGATCGTTAAGTTCCTTAATCCGATTTTTATGATTAACGATATCCCGTTCCTTGTCCTTTATCTTTTGCTTGAGACTCTCCGGAACATCTTGGGGCGGCTTCCGCAGACGGTATTCTCGGGCCTCGGCCCGAAGGCCATCTAGAGCTTTTTCAGCGTCCCGAAGCTTTTGTGATTCGATCGTTTTCTCTTTAACAAGTGGTTCTTTTTCTCGATTTAGTTCGCGAATTCGTTTTCGACGTTTCTCGATTTCTTCTTCGGTTTTGTTTTCCATTTCCTTTTCTCGATCATCAACGCCTCGCTCAGCGCCTTCAGACTTTCTTTTCGCGTCTCGAATCTCATCATTCTCCAATAAGCTTGATCCGCCCCAACCAAACAGCGTACCGATAACACCAATCATCTTGTTTGCCATTTTGATGTATTTTCCGGTTTCTTTACTACCAGAGAAAATTCGCGCAAGAGAAAACAGATGAGGTTTACCAGGGTCATCACTGAACTCTTTGATCTGACGATGATCCCAACTCCCACTGACAATCGCTGAAGTAGTTTCCGGCGAACGGTTCCCGCCAAATTTCGGATAAATTGCGACATACTCAATAGTTGTTTCGGTCACCAAACCAGCGTCCGACTTGGCACCAACGTAGAGAGGCCTACTAAATCCGGGGGTTGTTCTTTTTTGCCAGCCAAGATGCCTTGATTTTAGCGCGGTAACGGATTTCGAAAGACCCGAAATGGCAACTAGGAAAATCATCGCTGTCAGAATCAGGATGAAAGGCAGGCCCATCACGAATTCAAGAGTCGCGACCCCACGCCGCCGAGAGTTTTGGTTTACCATTTGCTGATCCGGCTTCTTTGTCTTAATGGTTTTGCAGAAAGATTTGGGCTTCACGGTTGTTTAAGAGAATGGCTTCCATCTCTTCATCCTTAGTGGCGACTTCGAACAAAGCTTGACTGGCGAAAATCTTCAACATCTTTTCATCCGTCAGAGGTGTTAGTTTGGCTTGCCAATTAAGCCTGACATTGGGCGCTTTGTGCATGTCGTGAGAACGACCACCGGTCTGCCAGCCATTGGTGTTCGGTGGACGGCCAGTAATATCGAAGTCCTGCGTTGTCACACGCCACTCTTCGGGAATTGACTCGTTTGGAACTCTGGAATTCGCGCCCAGCCAGTTCAACGTATCCCATCCAACTTCCGCCTGCCGTCCACCCCGGCCCGCCCAACCGCCGGGAGGCTGCTGGTGATTCGCGTTGTAGATCATTGCCTGCGAGTAACAGAGCATCCCATTCGGATTCTCTTGGCGAAAAAACGCCTCGGCTGCAACGGCTTGCTTATCACACTTTGCAAATCCAATCAGACAGAAAATCTGATCGGCGCGACTGGACGCCCAGAATGACGACTGAGCCCACTTCTCCTGACTCTTATGGATTTCCTTGGTGACCGTCCCGCGACTATTTTTTTCATCATTCAAGTCAAGCATTACATACAGCCGAATCTCTTTACCGTCTTCGCCCTGCTTATTCTTGTCCTCTGTGGAACGCCCGTTTCTTTCCAAGTTCTCGACCGTGAGCATCCCAAAATACTTGTTGCCACGTTTAGAGTCAGGTTTTTCATACCGCAGCCATTCGCTGGACTGGCGGGCATAAATATTAGTCCACTTTCGGTAGAACTCTCTTGCCGACGAATGAAATTTGATCCTTCTGAGGTTTTTAGGAATTGGCCAAGGTAGTTTGAGCTCAAACCTTTGAACGTCGAAAGCTTTGATCAGTGGCCGACGCCAATGAGAGACGTAAGGATACGTTGCGCGGAGCATCTGACTGCGCTCTTCGTGCTTCGTGTCTTCTTTTTCGACGGGTAGCTTGGGGAAGAATTTAGTTACTTCTTCGCCAAACTCCTTAAATGAGCTGGGGAACTTACTTGGCACATCCCCTCGAACCATTCCCTTGTATCGAGGGTGGTTGTGTTTGGCGACCTTGTCCGCAGAAAAGAAACTTTGAAGCGGCGTTCGAGCAATAACCTCACCCTGCTGATAAACATAGATTGCTGAAATTATTAGCGGGATGACCTTCTTCGCAGGCGAAGTGGTCATCGCAATTGACTCAACGACATCTAGTGTCAAGTATTCAATATAGGTTTTCCATTCCGCCAAATAAGCCAACCCTTGAATTAACCTGCCTGCCGCCAATAAGACCGGCCCAACAACCGGTATGCCTTTACCAAATTCGATAATTCTCCCAATAATGTGCGCGCGAATAGCGTTGCGATAGTTTCGTTTTAATTGAGCCTTGGCTTCGTAAAGCATTGAGTTTCGATCGGCAACCGGATTCTCGGAAATCCTCTTTATATGCTCGTCTTCCGGTTCAGGATTCAAATACGGTTTTATGTAGTCCAGAAAGTTAAACTCTTTGTCGATTCCGTATTTCTTTCCAAATATTCGTATGCCCCACGAGAAACGAACAGTGACGTTGATTTGGTCATTTAGCGTAACTAGCTCTTTGGTATCGTTAGGCTTCTTGTCACCGGCATGGTTGTCGAGGTATCTCGCTCCAAGTGCATGATGCAATACAAACATTGCATTGAGTTCGCCAATGATATGATTCGTTGCGGTAACCGAGTTCATTCCGCGAGCCAGCCAAACGCTGCTGGAATATGCGACGGCATCTGCTGCATGTTGCGTTTCAATTTTCCGGTTGACGGTATTGATCGTATTGACGACGAACGCCAGCAAGATCATCAATGACAAAACGGCAAAGATCGTACCCCAAGCCATCATCCCAGCTTCGCCCCGATGGAAACGCCTGATAGCGTGGTCTAGTTTTTCAGGTTCTCGATACATGGTTCGGTTTTCGCAGGAGCTGTTCGAAGAAAAGAAGCTGTGAAAGCGGGCGGGAAGTTGGCTGAAAAATCTAGAGAGGAATAGAGTGGACTGGGTTTTTGAAAACCGCATCGACTTTGGTTACTGGAGGGTGACGAGAAATGCGATAGCAACGCGCTACGTAGGATTGGGAGGCCCTTTAATTCTTCTCAGCAGACTTGGGTCATATGGAATGCCGATTTGGCCCGAGGGTGTTTCGGCGGCTTCCGAGGGAAGCGTTACCGTAGATTTAATATCGCGATAGAAACGCTTTGACCAAAAACTTCTGGAACCACGAAGAATCCTCGCGGTACCCGGAATATGAAACGCCATCCGATACGTCACGGTCACGCTCAAGTCCTCATTCCAAGGAACGACTTCTTCTGGGTAATCCACCCAAGTGGCTGCCGCCGCGTAGCTGTATTTGCGATCGATATATGAATCGCGTGTACTGGCGGTTCGATTTCTGATTACCGGACTGACGGTTGCCGTATCTTTTTCGTTGGCATCGGCCAGCAAACGCTTATATGCCCCTTTGTAAAATATTCGATCAATGTTGGTGACAAGATTGGCGAACGATGCAGGCAAATCGATTCCGCCCAAGAACTTATTCTCAAACGATGCTGGATAAAACGGAAACAGACTCTTGCGATCAAGCGTTGATGAATTCGCATAAGGCACCATCGCCATCACTGCCGCCCTTTTGGCCTTATAGCGGGTGTACGTTTTGCCATCGGCCGGATCAGTTGGGTAACTGCCTTGCCAGACGACCACCGTTCGGGCCGACGCGTGAGCAGAGTAAATACTGCCGAACTTACAGAGCAGAATTAAGGTTGCCTGCAAAAGCACTGCCATCAGCAGCAAGAAGATTGGAAACGTCAGCACATATGGCAAGGCATAAGAAGCCCCTTCTTCATCATTCCAAAATCTGCCGATACTGCTTAGCGAGAATCCTCGGCAGGCTCGATGGATCAAAACGCCAACGACGCAACTGCAGACTAACCAGATAATCCAGATGTCTTCGACGGACGAGAAAATGTCTGGCATTTGTTGCTCCTAAACCATGGGACTGCCGGTCATTTCACCGATCAAAGAAAAGATGATCCGGCAAAGCCGCATCAGCCAGAAAGTTGCGAAGCCAAAAATCACAAACGAAATCGCTGTTGTCATGACGACTTCGAGAGATGCAAACCCTGGGCGTATCGTAAAACGACGTATCCGTAATCCAGAGCACTGAAGACTGTTGAACTGAAAAGGCATTGCAGTGAAAGCTGAAAAACAAGGAGGGGAATCTAGAACGCCGATTTATCTGAAAAGAGAAGTTCTAAATCTGAAAAGAGAGGTTCTAAATTTCTCAATTGGGTAGTTCGCCTATGCTAACAAACACGATGACGATTTCAACAATTTTTGCGCGGTGCTGGGGACAATCTATTGCTGGAATCCAAGCCAAAACACAAAGGCTTCCATGCCCCCAATGAGACTCTTCATTTACTCGATTTTTGATGGAAGAGCCGTAAACGTACCGAAATGCCCAACTAATACCCGTTTCGCAAATGAAAAAAGTTGCGAATTTTCCAAAGATCCTTTCTGAGAGGGCGAAATACTCTTAACTGCTTTGAAAACTACTGGGTTTTTAACGCCCATAAGGGCTAACAGCCCGAAAAATCAAATTCGATTCCAGGAGGAATAACAGATGTGCAAAAAAGCGACGTTCGGGGTTTTGGGTTTATTGTTGGTTGGCGGCCTCCTGTTTGGCGGCAAGGTCATCCCTTACGTCCAAACCGCATTTCAAAAGGTCAAAGCTTCGGCTCAGGATTCCGTGCCTGTTTCGTTCCAGCTTGACGCGGCCAAGGCTCAGCTAAAGAAGATTGATCCTGAGATCAAGCAAATGGTTTGGCAAATCGCCAAAGAGAAAGCTCAAGTCAAAAAGCTTGCTGCCAATTTGGAAAAGCAAACTTCAGACATTGCCTCTGAACGACAGAAGATGCTGACTCTGCGAAACCACGTTTCGTCAGGTGAAAAGTTCTACGTTGGAACCAACGGCAAGGCTTACACCAACGAGCGAGTCGAGTCGGAACTTCGTCAGCGATTCAATCGTTTCCAAATCGCTGAGAAGACTCTCGACAAGTCGACTCAAATCTTGGCTTTGCGTGAATCATCACTTGATTCAGCCCTGGAGCAACTTGATGAAGCCAAGTCACAACAGCGTGAGTTGGAAATTCAAATCGAGAATTTGACCGCCCGTCACCGCATGAATGAAGTTGCGACGACTGCGAGTCAGATCAACATCGACAACAGCCAGCTTTCGAAAACCCGTCAGATGCTTGAAGACATCGACGCTCGATTGTCAGCTGAAGAAGAAATGATGGATCTGATCCCTCAGTACACAGGCCAAATTCCTGTCGGCGACGATGACTACTCAGGTGACACGAACATCTTGGACGAAATGGACGCTTACTTTGATCGTTCAGACTCGACCGACGATGTTGAAGACGACGAGTTGGTTTATAACCGCAACTAGTCGAGTTCAATTCGGACGCACCCCCTCTGGGGCTCAAGGTCACCGGGACCATGGGCCCCTTTTTTTGAGTTCGAATTTCAGATTGAAAATGAAGGCGTTGGTAGAATAAAGATGTCAAACCGACGGCGTCAGACAGATAAGCGACAGACAAATGGCGAAGGGTTCATTGAAACGGTTTTCAAACTTTCTTGTTCAACGGTCACTTAGACTCATGCAATGGGGTAAATTCCAAAAATTAGCCAGTGCAGCAATCGTCAACGGCGACTTGCAACTGGCGGCTGAGCAATTGTCGCAAGACCGTTTTAAAGACACCATTCCAGGTCGGCGTGTATCGCGCCGACTGACGACAGCGTTGGTCGACCGAGCTCAGATTCATACAACGGCCGGCGACTTGCATAACGCATGGGACGACTTGATGATCGCCACTCAAGTCGCAATCCCCAAAGATGCGGACATGATTTCGCGCAAGAAAAACGAGCTGGTTGAATTGACGGTCGAAACCGCCGAAACCTTTTTGGCTGATGGCAAAGCCGCCCATGCCATGCGTTCGATCAACGAACTGAATTCGCGCCGGATATTGGATTGGCGTGCTGATCGCGTCACCAAGACTTCAACTTTGTTGCAGAATGCGGACGAATTGGCTGCAACAGGGCGATTAAAGGAATCAGTCGAGCAACTTGAGCAAGCCAAATTGCTTCACCCACAGCTTGATTTTATTGAGTCAAGACTGGCAGCCAATCGCCAGCGCAAGATGCAAATCCGCGACCTGACTGCGGTGCTACAGGAAAAGACGATCCAGCACGAATGGCAAGACGTCAATCTTTGCTGCCAAAAGATCTTAGCGATCGCTCCTAAGTTCAAGCTGGCTTTGGACGCTCAAAGACACAGCATGATGCAGATCCAACGAAAGACTTCCTCGGGTGCTCGACTGACACAAGTTCCCCCAAAAGACGATCCGTTCTTTCGAATTGAAGATGAAAGCTCCCAGTCGATCGAGCGGGCACAAGCCGCCGCCAACACGTTTGTAATGTGGATCGATGGCGTGGGAGGTTTCCTTGTCTGCACTTCGCCGCGCAACATTATCGGCCAAGCAATTCCCAACACCGAAATTTCGATTCCAATCTTAGGCGACCTTCGTCGGCGCCATGCCCGCATCGAAACCATCAACGGCCAGCACTTGCTCCAGTTCTTGGGCATCGACCGAGTTGAGGGCCACGCTGTTGACGAACCGCTGGCAATGCGAAACGGGCAAACGATTAATCTCGATGGCGGCGTTAAGCTTAAGTACTCTCAAACTCATCCGTTGAGTACGACCGCGCGGATCGATTTCGTTTCTCGGCATCGCACTCAGCCTTGGTCGGACGCAATTTTGTTGGCTGGCCAATCAATCATCCTTGGGCCCAATCCAAACAACCACATTTACTGCCCCCGCTGGCAGGAAGACTTGATCCTGTTTCGGCGAAACAACGAATGGTTCTGTCGCAGCAAGACACCAATCGAAATCGACGGTGTCGCGTTAGACGCGAACGTTTCCGAAGGCGCGATCACGTTTAATTCCTCCATTTCCAGAGACGATTTTTCGGTGTCGCTCGAACCTGCATTTGATACAGCCACCAATGCAGGCGAGAGCCCTTGATCAGCCAATATTTAGCCATGATGAAATAGGTAACTATCACTGTTAATTCCGATTGAATTGGGTTTAGGTCGACAAATTCGCTAATCAATCGCAATAGATTCGAATGTTATAAATCCCGAAAGCTAGACAAATGCACGACCGACCGGCTACGCTAGATTTGGATGGGAAAAAAACCCACGTCCCGGCTGAAAAAACGGGGCACGTTGACCAACACAATGTCGACCAACACGAACTTCAGAATCCCGCAGGTAACCAGCAAACAAGTATTGAGAGACGGCCAGCCTTTACGGCTGGGAGGCGCGTAATGAAATTTTCATATCCTAGTGGATCCAAGCCGCTTGACGGTTACACGATAAAGCGTGGAATTGGCATTGGCGGATTTGGTGAAGTCTATTTCGCGCTCAGTGACGCTGGCAAAGAAGTTGCTCTAAAGAAAATCCAACGCAACCTTGACGTTGAACTACGCGGCGTTCGCCAATGCCTCAACTTGAAACATGTCAATCTGATTTCATTGTGGGACATTCGAACCAACGACCACGGCGAAAGCTGGGTCGTGATGGAATATGTACCTGGCCCAAGTCTTCGAGATGTCGTCGAGGACCATCCCAACGGCATGCCGGATGACATCATTAAATCCTGGTTCGTTTCGACGGCCTCCGGATGTGCTTATCTTCACGAGCATGGCATCGTCCATCGAGATCTTAAGCCTGGCAATATCTTCTGTGATGAAGACGAACAAGTCATCAAGATCGGTGATTACGGCCTATCGAAGTTCATCTCCTGCAGCCGGCGCAGCGGGCAAACCGAAAGCGTGGGTACGTTTCATTACATGGCTCCCGAAATCGGCAAGGGCGTCTATGGCAAAGAAATCGATATCTACGCGTTGGGAATCATTCTTTATGAAATGTTAACCGGCGACGTTCCGTTCGAAGGCGAGAGCACGCAAGAAATCATCATGAAACACCTGACGGCTGATCCCGATGTTGATCACGCCCCGGCGGGTTTTCGAGCTGTCATTCGCAAGGCGTTACGAAAAGATCCGGAGCTGCGATACAGTAGCGTTCCCGAAATGCTGGCCGACATGCCTTGGGCTGATGTTGCTGCCAACAGTCAAAAGATCGTTTCGCAAAACTCCGTTGGGCCTTTGGTTTCCGGATCGGGTGCCGCCAAACTCCATGCGGCCAGTCATGAAACGCATCATCACGGCGCGGGAGCGCCACCGGCCGAGAAGGTGGTTGGCAGCGGATCTGTACTGCCACCGACAATCATTGACAGCAACGAAATCGAAGTTGTCCAACCCGACATCGTGTTTGGCCAATTAAAAGATCTCAGCAACGCCGGTAACCGTGAACCGGTGAATGGTAAGGAAGCTAAAACCAAAAAGGTTGACCCGATTCGAATCGTTGATCGCGCGCCGACCAAAAGAGTCGTCACGGTTGCCGCGAGCACTACCGGACAAATCTCCACGGTTCCTCTCGCCTCAAACAACGGGATGGCTGTAGACTCGCCTGAACCTATCGCGCTGGCTGTACACACCGGATTCAACAAAGTCGGCCACTGGTGGACGAACGCCAACGTGTCGACGCCCGTCAAAGTGATCGGGTTGATCGTCGCCAGTATCGTTGTAATTCAGAACGGCGAATGGCTGTTGCCGCTGGCACTTGGGTTGGGTTTCGTTTACTTGCTCTATTACACCGGCCGCTCCTGGTATCAGGCAACCCGAAACGTTCAAGAAGACGGCCAACCCAAACAGCTCAGTCGACGAGAACTCAAACTACAAAACACGTCTCGAATTCGCTCGTGGATTCGTCAGCGTCCGCTCGGAGACCGGGCAACGGAACTACTTGGTTCACTGTTGATCGGCGCATTTGCCTGCATGGTGCTTAACCTGTTGGGACTTGCCATCGGCGGATCCATCTTGGACGCCACGATCGAATCGTGGGCCGTTTATGCTTGGCTAACCACAACCAGTGTTGTCGCATGTTGGGGTTTGTTGGCCTTTTCAAAACTGTGGGAAGACCAAGACGGCCGCGATACCAATGGCAGCCTGCTAAGGCGACTTTCCATGCTGGCGGTTGGGCTGGTGGTTGGCTGTGTTGCTTTTTTCGCCTCGGGTGCGTTTAGTATCAACCCGCGGGATGCAGAAGTTTTCAGTTTCAGCGTTCCACCCAATTCGCTACCGGGTCAGTTTGTGTTTGCCGGCGTGCCATTGTTGCCGGCCTACTTGATTTTCTTTGCGGGATTGTTTGGAATTCTTCGCTGGTGGATTCAGGCCGACCCGACCCGAACCACGCGGCTTAGTATTCTCAGTGTTAGTCTTTGTTTGATTTGGGCAACCGTCTTCAGCCATCTGCTGGCGGTTCCAATGACGGCAAATTGTATCTTGGCCGTCGTGATTTCTGTGTCCGTCCAGTTGGCGGCTCCCTGGATTCACCCGGAACAAAGAGAACAGATCTGCGATCAACAGATTTGTGCGGAGCAATCAAGCCAGTTGCCGGCTTAATGTTGCCCACGCCAAACAAAGGAATCGCAGTGGAACAAAAATTTCGATCGTTTCTAAGACTGCGTGAGAATTGGCTAACATTGGCGCTACGATTACGTTTGCATCGAATGCTGCGGAACTTTCTGGCAACACAGATTGCCCTCATGTGCATCGCCTTCTTGCTCGCCACGTTGCTGTTAACCGGCGCGGTCGCTGGCCAAGACACTTCCTCAAAAGACTCGTCTCGAGCAGGCTCTGCCCCCCCAACCGATCCTCCAATCGAATCCCAAGAGGCGAAATCAGACGAAAGCAACGATCTCGAGTCGTTGCCCGCTTGGGTGAGCAAAGGATCCTATGTGGCGGACGACAACTCCGCGATCTTGGTGGCTCGAACCGCCGAACCGTTCATCACCGAATCAGAAGCCGATTCCGCGATCGACCAAGCCATCCGGGAAACAATCGCGGCTCATTTCTCTAAGACTTTCCAAAGTAATAAGAGGCAATTGAATCGTACCGGAATCGAATTCAACGAACTGGATCTGTTGGTTCCGCACACACGAATCGTTCGCCCCTTTCAATCTGCAGAGCTGGACGAGCGATTCGGCAGACAAGGCTGTACTTACTACCGAGGCTACGCCCAGCTACGCATCGACAACGACCTGCTGCAATCCACCCGAACAGCGTTAAAGCGACAAAAAGTTAGCAGCCGCTTGAAGTTCGCTGGCCTGCTAGGTGCCGGGTTGATCGGGATTTTGGGCGTTTTGTTCGGCTACCTCCGAATTGACCACGCGACCCGAGGATTCTACAACCGACGCTTACAAACGGTTACCATTGTTGTCATCATTGCGATTGTCGCTGCCATTTGTTTTGCCTGCTTAAGCCTCAACCCGTAATCCTGAAAAAACTCCGGCCTCGAGAACTTAAGCTTTTTGAGAACCTGCTCATAAACAAATGGTCACCCGAAATTGGATTTACCGAGCCTGGTGTAACGATTCATGCTTGAACTCACCGCCCGTGGATTAAGTCCGGACCATCGCTGGCGCAGACAGATTCCCCCGATCGAACCGTTTCTGCTCGGCCGCGCCACTTCCGCGTTCAAGGTTCCGTGGGATAACAAAGTTTCCCGTTCGCACGTTCGTTTGCGCGTGGTCGATGGCCGGCTCTTGGTACAACGGCTTGCGGAAGCGGCGAATCCAGTTTTCTTCAATGGAAATCAAGAAGAATCGTTCGCCCTAAATCCGGGTGAACATTTCGTCATTGGAAACACTACGTTTACGCTTGCCAAAGACGCCGCGCACGCGACGCTCGACGCGCCCAATCCAATCCGCCAAAAAACCTTTTCGCACGAATTTCTCCAACAAGTCCATTATCGAGATGCCGATCACCGCATCGACGTTCTCAGTCGTTTGCCGGAAGTCATTTCAAGCGCCAACAACGAGCAAGAACTACTTGGCCGACTCGTCAACACGCTATTGGCAGGCATTTCTCTTGCCTCGGCAATCGCCATTGTTCGCAACGCCCCCCCTCAGACGAACGCCAACGGTGTCACGCGTAAAGGCGAAGCAACAAACGAAACAGAACCCAGCAATCCAGTCACACAAATCATTCATTGGGATCGTCGGGGAAGTGCGGCAGGTGATTTCCAGCCCAGTGAGAAACTAATTCGCCAAGCACTGGAAAGTTCAGAAACTGTCCTTCACATTTGGCATCCGACGAAAACTGAAAAACCAGAATTCACTTTTGATTTCGAAAATGATTGGGCGTTTGTCTGCCCAATCAACAGCGTCGCCACACCGGGTTGGGGAATTTATGTAACGGGCACCAACAGCTCTGGATCGAATCCAGCGATGGGTTCTGGATCTGACGAAAATGACCTTCAAGGCGACGTCAAGTTTTGCGAGCTCGTCGGGTCGACGCTGAAGAACCTACTCTTGGTTCGACAACTGGAACGCCGCCAAGCAAGCCTGCGCAGTTTCTTTTCGCCAATCGTTTTAGATGCTCTTCAAGGCCGAGACCCAGAAGAGGTACTCGCGCCGCAAGAGTGTCAGGTTTCCGTCCTGTTCTGCGACTTACGTGGATTTGCCAAGACATCCGAATCGATGGCTGACGAATTGTTAAAACTGTTGAATCGGGTCAGCCGCTCGTTGGACATCATGACGGCTGAGATCCTTCAACACGGTGGCGTCATCGGTGACTTCCAAGGCGATTCCGCGATGGGGTTTTGGGGATGGCCGTTAACCCAGAATGACACCGCCACGCGGGCAATCAAAACGGCGCTAAATATCAAAGCCGAGTTCGATGCGCGCCGAACTGACCCACCAGATTTTGAAATCGGAATCGGAGTTGCGACCGGGATGGCCGTCGCAGGCCAGATTGGAACGCGTGATCAAGTGAAGGTCACTGTCTTTGGCCCAGTCGTCAATTTAGCATCGCGACTGGAGGGCATGACTCGCTTGCTCGACGCTTCAATCCTAGTCGACAAAGCCACTGCCAATCAGATTTCGGAGCAACAATCGGATGCCAATTTCATTGCCCGCCGCCGAGGCAGATTCCAACCTTTCGGGATGACATCGGCTATCGACCTGGTCGAGCTACTGGCTCCAAGTGATTCGAATCTGGATAAGGTTGCGGCATTTGAAGAGGCACTCGATCGTTTTCAAGCTGGAAACTGGAAACAAGCGACCCAATTGCTAGAGCAGCTGGACGAAGATGATTCAGCCGCGAAGTTTTTGCATAAGTACATTCAAAATAATGGAATGACTTGTCCGGTTGACTGGAATGGAGTCATTGAGATGAAATCAAAGTAGCGAACGATTGAAGCAATGAACTGTCAAAATGACGACCGACCAAAGCAAGTATCTTTCAGGAAACCAACTTTTTTTGGTGTGGGCGTTTAGGTGCTCAAACAGGTGCTCAAACTACAAACTCATTTCCCGATGCCCACGAACTTCCTCTAACCTTCCTTTCTTGTCGCAAATCTCGCTTATTACCGTGGCCATGCGAAAATTGGTTCAGCCACTCACTTTTCCGATCGGCAAAGTCCATTACAATCAGTGTTACCTCCCTACAAGTCATTCCATCGATAGCAGCACGAACTCATGTCTCCAGCAAAACAGACACGCAAATCGAAAGAGCAACTCAAGAACAAGAAAGCAAATGAACTGGCTTTCAAGTCACGTTTGAAGGGGCCGATCAGCGAGCTCTCTTTACTGCGACGCTCTTTGCTGTTTGCGGAAATCTCAATGATTTCTTATCTGTCGATTGAAGAGTGCAACATCGCCGCCGGGAAACTTGGATTTATCGACGGAAAATTCTTCAACAGCAACAACGCTCAGGCTTATTGGTTTCAAAGTGAATGGGATAGCGTCGTCGTTTGTCGAGGAACTGAAGTCAGCGAAATCGACGATTTGAAAGCCGACGTGAACGCGGTGACCGCCGTTGCCGAAACTGTCGGCAAAGTCCACCGTGGCTTCAAAGCTGAAGTCGACGAGATTTGGCCCTACATTGAAAAAGAACTAGAAGTCAACGACAAACCGCTTTGGTTCTGCGGACACTCACTTGGCGGAGCGATGGCTCACATCTGCGCGGGACGGTGCATGTTATCGTACATCAAAACCGAACCAGAAGAACTGTACACTTACGGTAGCCCGAGAGTTGGCTGCAACAAGTACGTCAATCACGTCAAACTGCAACACTACCGTTGGGTGAACAACAACGACATCGTTACCCGGGTTCCGCCCAGCTTCCTTGGGTACCGGCACAGCGGCACAGAAATGTATCTGAATCGAATCGGTCAGCAACAAAAAATTGCCGGCTGGCGCCGTGTCAGTGATCGCATTCAAGGCTTCGCGAAGGCCTTGTTACGATTTCGCATTGATCACTTATCAGACCACTCCGTCCTCCAATACATCGATACGATCTTCAAGCTGGCACGTAATGAGCCAGCACCAGAAAAAGCCAAGCCGACTGACGAGTCTGCCGTCGCTCTCGAAAATGGCAAAGCAGATGATTCGAAAACGCCATCTAAGAGTGGAGCTTCCGAAGAGGTTGCCGCCGACTCGAAGGACGCGAAGGAGCAGACATCCGCTTGATTTTTGGCTGACTTGCACGAGGTTTCTGCTAAAATAGGGTCGGCCAACGGTCTTCGATTTTCGTTTTCAAATCAGCGAGAGTTCAGACGCCGGCCAACTGCAACAGGACTTCATCCACTCAAGGTCGACCATCGATGCCGCTTCGCGTTCACTGCCCATCTGGCTGCCTGGTGCGAATGCCGTCCAACCGTGCAGAGAAAGTTGTGCGATGTCCTAACTGCAAGATGACCATCAAGATTCCAGCGGTTCCAGCTTCCGAAAAAAATAGCGGTAAGCCGATTCCGATTCACGCAATTTTGGTGGATCCCCAACCAACTTCGGCTCCTCTCGACGCAGCAGAAATTGTCGAGGACGAAAGCCCGAAAGCGATCGCCAACGTTGGCATCGACGACTTGGCGACTGATCTAACGACCAACGACTCCGATTTGATTGACTCCGCCACACAGGCCGCTGACTCCAATCCGAGCAAGGATTTGCCCGCTGACGACGTGCCCGCAACCAACTTGCTGCCACGCGAGTTGCCGAACATCGCGCAGGAAAAACCCAGCGAACAACCGACGAAAAAACCCAGCAAAAAAACCACCAAAACGGCTGCCGCATTCGATTCTGCTTTCGATTCAACGGTTGAGGAAACGTCAACGACTGAAGAAGATCCAGCATCAGCGCGACCCCCTCAGCCACGGCTGACGATGCCAGCCACTTTATCTCCGGCCGCGATTAAAAAATCCAAAGACGATCGTAAAGCCGAGCTTCAGCAAATTTTGTCGGCACCTGAGCAGATCGTAGAATTCAAGCACATCGAAGTTGACCGAACTAAGCGAAAGAGAAAACGGCGCAAATGGCGACCGGCTCCACCTCCCGTCGCCAACGTCCAGGATCCGACTTTAGATCAAGATCCTCAGGACGAAGAAATTTCTTGGGAAGCACGGCTGCAGGAATCCAACGCTGATCGGGTCGTGTTGGCACGTTTCTTTGGCTTTGCATTATGCGTTGTCGCGTTCATCAATATGGTTCCGGCGTTTTATCACTGGAACGATTGGTATCAGGCAGTCGAAACGACTCAGCTACCTCGCTGGATATATCTACAAATGTTTGTTGCAGCGATTCACATCATCTATGCAGTGTTTCTTTTTCAGATTCCACGATGGTCTGCAATGCGGGCCGTCTCGGTTGCCATGCTGGTTGTCGCTTTTATCTTCGGTGTCGTTTCAGCGGGGCTGTTGATCGGTGGCGGCCAAGGAATCGTCGCCGCATTTCTGGGGCTCTCGTTCGTCATGGTCAAACGAGCGGCGATTTGGTGTGTGGTCATGCTGATATTGGCGACTCTGACGAGCTACCTCGGCGGGCGAGAATCAGCGAATTGGCAGCGAGCAGAAATACTGCTTGAGGAAATTCTGACCGGAAATTCCCGCACGACAGAAGCTCCCGTTTCAAATAAGCGACAGAAAAACACTTCCGCACAGACATCTTAAGCAGTCGCCATTCGCCGGCTTGAATGGAAGGTTGTGATGTAGCGCAAATTCATCAATCGTCCTACGGCGTCATCGGCCATGACATTAAACAATGGGTGCATTTCCTTTAGACTATGGACGATATGAATTCCCAAGAACGCTCTAATTCGAACGCGAACTCCAAGTCAAACGTACCCGATTTCGAGAACGATCTGCACGACCCGACCGATTCAAAATGGCTGATTCTGGTTCCAACAACATTCGAGTTGAACATCCTCGCCAAAGAACTAACCAGTCACCAGCTCGATCGAATCGAGATCTGCGGGTTCGGTGCGATCGTTCCGGCGGCACGAACCGCTGAATTGATCCAACGTCAACGTCCCGACCGCGTGCTGCTCCTCGGCATTGCCGGCGCGTTTGAGAACGAACCAGAAGCTCGATCTGGGCGATCAACGAACACTGCTTCCCTCGAAGTCGGACAAGCAATTTCATTTTCGCAGGTCGCCTGCTACGGCGTGGGCGTTGGAACAGGCGAAGAATTTCAAACAGCCGGTCAAATGGGCTGGCAACATTGGCCCGGCGAATCCGGCGGCGAATCCGGCGGTGAAGCAATCGGTGACCAGCTTGAATTGGAGCAGTTGAGAACGGGAACGGATCGTACACAAGCAGATTGCACTTTGCTTACTGTCTCCAGTGCTTCAAATTCGCCCGCAGAGGTCAACGAAAAGCTGAGGCGATTCCCCCAAGCCGTTGCCGAGGACATGGAAGGTTTCGCCGTCGCCGCAGCTTGTCACCTGAGCAAAACGCCTCTTACGATCATTCGCGGCCTATCCAATATCGCGGGTGACCGCAACAAAGCCAACTGGAAAATCAAGGAAGCCCTTTCCGCTGCTGCCAACATGGCGAAACCAATTTTGCAGGCCAACCCATGATTTCATCTGACTCTACGCCCAGCGCGCGCCCTCTGAAGCTGGCAATCTCGACTTGTCCCAACGACACGTTTGCGTTTCATGCGATATTGAATCGTAAGATCGATTTGCTGGGCCTTGAGTTCGAAATCGAATTGCTCGACATCCAGCAGTTGAACGACGGCCTGCTGGCTCAACGATTTGATGTTGCCAAAGCAAGTTTCCACGCGGCGCTTCGGCTGGCCGATCAAACGATCGTTCTCCCATCCGGTTCAGCATTAGGCTTTGGAGTCGGCCCATTGCTGCTGGCCTCGGAAGCAGATTCGAATCCCAATAGAGAATCCGGCCAGACAACGCTTACCCTTTGCCCGGGCGAGCTGACAACAGCGACAATGCTGTTCAAGCTGTTTTATTCCGCTGGACTGTCTGCTTCGACGACTCGGATCGATCACTGCGTTTTTTCGGAGATCATGCCATCTCTCAAGTCCAAAACTGCCGACTTTGGCGTTTGCATCCATGAGGGAAGATTCACATGGCAAGAAGAAGGCTTGAGCCTTGTCGAGGATCTCGGCACACGTTGGGAAAAAGAAACGGACTCTCCGCTGCCGCTCGGCGGGATCGTCGCCCGCCGAGGACTTCCTGATGAGACCATTGCGACGATTCAAAAAGTCATTCAGTCCTCCATTCGATATGGATTGGCGAACCGTGCCGAAACTATTTCTACGATGCGAAAATACGCACAGGAATTTTCCGACGATGTCCTCATGAGCCACGTTGATCTGTACGTCAATGAGTGGACAGTTGATTTGGGAATCGTTGGCAAAAAAGCGTTGCAAATGCTGGCCACCCAAGCGATCGAAAGTTCGCTTGTGCCGGCAGACTCTCGCCGCCTGGAAATTTGGCAGCCCTAACTGTCTTTCGGAACTATCCCGGCATCCGTCGTCCCATGGTTCTTCTTTTCAAGTGCCTGAATTCGTTCTTAGTCGCTAAATTGTGTCGCCGCAGCCTCCATCGCACCGTCGATATTGCCTTGACATAGTTTCTCGTGTGGATCGACACCCAATTGGCGAAGTGACGATCCACCATGGGCGACGTTTCGATAGGTTAGTCGCGGAACGCTATCAAGCCAGCCAATCAATCTGCTTGCATCTACGTCCAGTCGAAAGGGTTATTCCAAAAATTTGGCCAACGGAAGAACGTTCCAGCGAGTGGAACATTTTTCACTAGACGAATCATTTGCACCTCGACGATCCAACGAAAATGAGCCCCCCTCCTTCCCCAAGATACAAATGTCGTTCAAACACCTTCCATTGTTGCTGTTTCTTTCGTCGATTGTCGTCTCGAATCTCTTTGTCCCCCGTCAAACTCACGGCGACGTTATTCTGTCAGAGTTTTTTTATGACGCGACTGGCAGTGACAACGGAAACGAATGGGTGGAACTATTCAATGACGGTTTGACTGCGGTCGACCTGTCAACTTACAGCCTTGGATATGGCGGTAGTGATTACACATTTGGGACTTACCAGTTGTCTGGCATCATTGCCCCCGGGCAGTATTTTGTTGCCGGAGGTGCCAGCAGTAATGCCGGCAATGGTAATCCTGTTTTCGATTTCATGATGGACTTCAGTCCGGACATTCAAAACAGCGGAACCATTGGCGACGGGCTGGCGTTCTTCAATGTCACGGCGTCTTCGATCACATCATCAACGGTTCCAATTGCTGCTGTCATCTATGGCCCCAACAACGACAATGGGCTGATCGACGAAACGGGCGGTGTAGGCGCCGTGGACGTCGGCGATGCAGCGGCTGGTTCTTCGCTCACTTACGACGGAACGAACTGGGCAATCACTTCGACATTGACGCCCGGCAGCGGCACACTCATTTCGGCCGTTCCTGAACCGGGCGCTGGAGCAATTTTGGCAATGCTTGGGATTTCCTTGGCGGCTCGACGACGACGAAAAAGTTGCAGGGCATAACACGGCAAGAACCGTTCGTTAGAAGGCGGCGCAATACGCGACATTAACGGAGCGGTTCTAACCGCCTTTCATCGAATCCGATTTCTGCGAGTCAATCATCTGAGCGAATACGTAGCGACTCAGGTTGCCAATCCAGCCAGGAATCTGTTTGTGAAAAACGAAGACAAATAGAATCGCCAAAGCAGCGAACAACACCAAGGTGAAAGTCGAAGGAAGAAAATACCCAACGGCGATAACCGCCAAGAGAACGCACTGGCAAATAGAAACGCCGATCAGCAAACTGAGCTTCCGCTCGACTTTCTTCAGCCGCAAATCGGCTGAGTCAACCGTGTCTGTTTCGGAAGTTTTCTTGCTAAAAATGTTCAACGTTCAATCCGCTTGTTACTTAATTCTTTGCGCGTTCAATTCACGACGTCCCGACTCGTTTGCCTTGGTTTCGGCAACTGAAACGATGAGTAGTTCGTCTTAATTTCGACAGCGTTGCCGATATTCCCCAAACCAACTTCATTTCAGCTTACATTCTACTTACCATTCGCCAAGCGAAATCCAAAATTCATCACGATCAGACGCTACCACGATGCAGCGCATCGCTGCGAAACTTCTGAATCGCCTCCATCATCTCTCGCATGGCCTGATAGCGTTCACCCGGCAATTTGCTGATCGCTTTCAAGCAAATATCCTCTAGGGCTTGAGGGATAAAACGATGCGGTGCCACTTCCCTTGGAGATACAGGTTCTTTGTGAACGATATTGTCAAACGTTTCCTGAACATTGCGGCCGCGAAAAGGTTCACGCTGGGCGAGCATCTCATACATGACGACGCCTAAACTGTAGACGTCCGTTCGCTCATCCACGAGGCGGTTGCCAAGCACTTGTTCTGGTGACATATAAAGTGGCGTTCCACCGCGTTGCCCTTTGGTATCTTCGTCGCCCTCATTACCCATTCCCCAGACTTTGGCGGCACCCCAATCGATCAAAGTCACTTCGCCGAACATGCCAACAATAACGTTTTCTGGCTTTACGTCCCGATGAATGATTCCTCGCACGTGCGCATAAGCCAAAGCGTCTCCGACCTGAGTCAAAATCCCCAACAATCGATTGAGATCAAATGTCTCTTCAAATTCTGGCTCTCGCTTGGCGAGTCCAACAATGATATCAAACAAAGTCTTGCCATCAATCTTCTTCATGGCGAAGAACCAATCCCCTTCGTCATTCTGACCAAGCTCATACATCGGAACGGTTGCCGGATGCTGCAACTGGGCCGTGATGCGTGCTTCCCGCAATAGGCGCCGCAGTTCAATCGCGTCTTCTTTCAACTCAGGGCGCAGCATTTTCAATACGACTCGCCTGCCGAGGTTCGTATCCTTACAAGAGACCAACCTGGCTTTGCCACCGGAGCTTAGGGCCTTGAAATGGGTATATTTTTTGAATGAGTTTGAGATCCGCTGAGGAGGTTCGCCCTCGACATCAGATACAAACACCATCGACAAGTTGTCTTCCACGCGCTCTCCCAAATCGTTTTCTTGAATCATCCGCAGCGCTACAACTTACTCTTTACAGGGCAATAAAACAGATCAATAAACCGATAATGATTTAGGCATCATCGTTCGAGAGGTTGGGAGCCGGGAAACTCCCCAGATCCAAATCGGGAAACTCCTCAATCATGCCAGGTGTGCTTTCGACAGGCGAAATTTCCGGAAGAATTTTTTCAACTCGTTTCCACTTCGACCAATCTGCCCGTAGCAATTTCATCCCGGAATCAACTCGTCCTTCGCGAACCCAACTCTGCAGAATCGTGAAGTGAACGGGGCCGTATTCCTTTTTATCGGCTGTGCGAACGATCCAGAAGTCGTGAGGCGGAGCCGCTTCCCATTTCCGTGTCGTCTCCTCAAGCAAGTTGACACCATTACGTACTGCCGGTGGACGCGTCGGTCGCTTCACTGTTTCGCTGCCAATCAGAAATTTAGGGCGAGGTTGCTCTCGATCGGCCAACCACGCAAGCGCCGTTGAAAAATGCTCATTTTTCGGACTGGCTTTTTGCAACTTGCGAAAATCTCGTTCCGCAGCGACGTACTCGCCTGCGTGAACTTCGGCGATCGCTCGAGCATAACGTGCGGCCGCGACGGTCTTTCGGTCGCCACGCATCAATTCAATCACCGAAGAAAAATCAGAAATCGACGGCATCGTTCGGCCCATTTGGTAGAACACCTTTCCGCGTGCGAAAACAATCTCCGAAAGCTCGCGCGGATCCTTAAAACGATGAATCGCTTTGGTCAACCAAATCAACGTGTATTCGTGCCGCCCCTGAGTTACCAACGCCGCCGCACGACCGGAGTAGGCTTTGGGCAACCTGACATCATGCGTCAGGGCCAATTCAAAATCCTCGATCGCCATGATCGGCTGATCTGATCTCAAATAAGCATTGCCACGTTGGACAAGTAAGTCGAGTTGGGCCGGGTACAGTTCAAGCGATCGCGTGAAGTCACTAATTGCGTTGAGCCGTTGACCGACGGCCTGATGGGCCATCCCTCGCCGGCGATACGTCACCGGATTCGTCGAGTCCTGGAGAATGGCGCGATCAAAGGCTTCAATGACGCCTTGTCCGTCGCCAACTTTTTGCAGCAACTCGCCAAGCAAAATGTGATAGCGAGGATGTTCGGGCGCAATCTTGATGGCCTTCAGTAAGTCCGATTTTGCTTGATCGTATTGGCCATCGGCCAACTTCGAGATGGCTCGGCAATACCGCGCACGGTGGTTCTTTTTGTCCAGCTTAATGACGCGTGAAAAATCCACGATCGCCATTTCGTTGTGGCCGGATCGCGCGTAAACCTGACCGCGACGGATCAACGTGTCATTGTCGTCTTGCTCAAGTTGAAGCGCTGTCGTGTAGTCCTTGATCGCATTCTGATCTTTGCCAATAAATTGGTGGGCCATGCCACGTCGTCGGTAAAGCTCGGGCTTGTTGTGGCCACGTTGCTCTTGCCGGTTGAAAAACTCGATTGCCCGCTCGGCAACAGGCTGGCCAAGCTTTTGATATTCTTCGGACGCGGATGGACGAACCAAAATGGCTTGCTGCAGACCAAGAATTGCGTCAGTCCACTTTTCAATCCTGGCACTCGCAGCGGCTTTCCAAATCCAACTGCCCGCATGATTAGGACGAAGCTTGCAAGCCTTTTTGAAGTCCTTGAGGGCTTTCTCAAAATCACCCAACTCGTAGTAAGCAATTCCACGAAAGTACAAATACTCCGACTTTTCATCAAAATCCTGAGCCAGCTCAATGCTACGGCTGTACTCTTCGATCGCATTTCCGTAATCACAAAGCTTGTTATAAATCTTGGCCAAAACCGCAAACGCTTCGGGTTGCTGATTGTCCAAACGAACGGCGCGACGGCACTCGGTCAGTGCCGAATCAAGCTTTCCTTCCTCCAAGTAAATTTTGCTTCGAACGAGGTAACATTCAAAACTCGTATCGTCGATTTCGTTGACCCGGTCGAGGTCGGCATTCGCAGCGTCAAATCTCTTGGTCGCAAGATAGACTTTCGCACGACGAATGAGGGCTCGTACATCATCGGGATAATACTGAAGGAACAACGTGTAATCGTCGATCGAGAGGCCGTAATTGCGGATCTCTTGAAAGCAATCGCCGCGAACCAAAAGCGCGATGTGATGGTCGGGTGACTGATCAAGTACCGCCGTCAATTCATCGATCGCGATAACGTTGTCACCGATTTCACTTCGCAGTCGGCAACACTCAACCTTCTGCTGAGGCGATTCGGCCAACTGAGCAAGGAAGTGGAGATTCTCTTTGGCTGCCACAACGTTTCCAGTCTTCCGATTGACTTGAACCAGAATTCGGACGGCTCGTCGCTGACATTCTTTGCCACCGTACATCGCTGCATCACATAGATCGCGAACGTTTGCTGTTTGCCCATCATGCAGTTGCAGTTCCGCCAGTCCAACCGAAGCCCATGGGTGGTTATCCTGCAAGCCTAACGCGTGCTGAAAATCACGTTCGGCTTTTTGATAGTTGCCTGAGCGGAAGTAGATCCAGCCACGCTCGAAAAACATATCGGCCGACTCGCCGCCGGCTTTGATCATATCGCGAAAATGGTCGCTCGCGGTTTGCGAATACGATTCCATTAAATTCAAGTATTGATCTCGATGGGGGCCAGCCAATTCGCATGCGCGATCCAAGTCATCGAACGCATGAAGCCATTTGTTCTGTTCACCACGTGCGGCCGCCCGCCATGCGAACGTCTGAGCCTCATCCCAATTGTGGCTGATCGCCTCGGTACAGTCGGCTTCTGCTCGGACAAAATCCAACGCCTTCAAATGCACATAGCCGCGCAGAGAAAAACACTCGGCGAGCCGTTCAACGGGCGCGTCAATGATGGCTCGATTCAAGAAAACCAAAGCCGTCTCGAATTCGGACTGCTCGATCAAGTCCATGGCCTGTTGGATTCGCGAGTCGATCTCCATCACTGGAAGATCCATCGCGGCTCCCTTTTTCTTACGACCGCCTTTTCCGGATCGTTCTTTTCTTGATCGTTCCTTT
>CAZPTT010000026.1:0-25277 GCA_964589435.1 uncultured Pirellulaceae bacterium | reverse complement strand
TTTCTTGATCGTTCCTTTTTACGACTCGCTTGGGCTTTCTTAGCTTGGGCCGATTTCTGATCAACGGCACCGCTGGAACTGGAATCGCCAGAACTTACTTTTCCGGATTTAGAAGCCGCTTTGCCATTGGTGCTGCTTGCGTCTTGGATTGCCTTGGAAGAACCGGGCTTGGAAGAACGCTGTTTATTCTGCCCGAATTGCTCAATGGAATTTTGAGAAGTAGAAGGCTTCGTCTCCACGGTTACTGTCTCGTCAGTCGCGGATGAAGACTCCGCTTGTGTCACGATACTCCAATCACAGTGATCACAAGAGACCGCAAAATCGGTTAAAATCTCTTGGCATTGAGGGCATTGCCGTATCATGTTGAGCGCCGTGATTTCTGGATTCGGGAGGCCTATCGGCGTGGAAGGAAGCCAATTGGGACATTAACCAGTCGAGACTGGACGTTTAACGTGACGAGTAAGACCGTCATTATCTGCTCAATGTTGTCGCTGGTCAACTTTTCTGGCTTTTTCGACTCGTAAAAAACCGGTGAATCTTAGCCGATCGTGTCAAAATAAACGGTTTGGAAACGAAACCAACTTAAATTGGGCGAATCGAGATGTTGGGGCAGAAAAAGTCCCAACGGATCGCCGACAGTAGCAAAACTTAAGCCCGATCCTGGGGTTAAATAAACTGGGTGTTTTCATGCAAAATAGATGCGCAACCACGAAGGGCCCAAGCTACAAACAAAGCTCGCTCAGTTAGAAAAGCCCAGCAATACACAGACGTCGAAAACGGGAAAAGAATGATGAAACCAAATGCAGTAGTCTCAACATCGCTTCAAGCAACGAGTGCGCCGAAACGATTCGCACAAGTATTGAATTTCGTTTCGTCACTCCCAGCGGCTTATCTTTCTCGCACTTCTCTTTCTCGTGGTTCTCTTTGTCTTAAAGCAATGACCATGGTGTGCGTTTTTTCGGTGGCGGCCTCGAGTGCTTGGGCACAGGACAATGATCGGCGACGCTCTGGCCGTTCAAGCTTTGATATCGAGTCTTACCTCAATCAACGTGACACCAACAAAAATGGACGGCTTGATCGGAACGAATTTTCAGAGGGCGGTCGAACCGAGCGGTTCTTGAAAGGCATGGGCATCGATACCAGTTCATCTTCGATCTCAATCAAGAAAATCGTCGCCAAAGCAGCGGGCGATCGCAAAAAAATGGAAGAGAAGCAGAACTCCAACGACCCAATGAACTCCGGCCCCAAAGTTCCCGGCTTCGGCGTCAATGACGGAGTAGCTCCGCGACCAACCTTTGGAGCGGCTGACGTGGCTCCTCTGACCACCAAGTTCAGTGACAAAGTGATTGCCGACGTTGATCAAACCTTGGCTCGTTACGACAGAAACAAAGATTATCGACTTGATAGAGATGAAATCCGCAGAGCTCGTTGGGGGAGCCCGAGTCCTGCCGACAGTGACACGAACGGTGACGGGAAATTGTCTCGAACGGAGTTGCTGAACCGATACTACTTGAGAGAACAATACTCGCGCGACGCAAAGTCAAAAAGCGAGAGTGCGAAAGACAAGAAAGTTGAAGATTCTCGACGGTCAGGCGACCGGAGACGCTTCACTTCTTCTTCGGCTAACAACTCGACATCTCGATCGTACGGCTCTCCTCGATCGTCCAGCAGTTCTCGAGGTTCAACCCGATCGTCGTCGCGCACATCGCCCACGCGTATCACTTCCAAAACAGTGGGAGCCTCACCTGCCGACGACAGATCTAAGTACGAGAATTACGTCTCTGGATTGATGAAGAACTACGACAAAGACAACGACGGAAAACTTAGTAAGACCGAAATCAAATCCATGCGACGACCGCCAACCGCAGCGGATTCCGATAAAGACGGTTTCATTTCCAAAGACGAGTTAATCGATAGCTTGTCCGGCAAGAACAAGAAAACAGCGACGGCCACGACCACCACGAAAGCGAAGACTGACTCGAAATCCAGCCGATCCGGCAGTAAGTCTTATTCCAGCTCCCGTAAATCTAGATCCAGTGGCCGATCTGGGTCGTTTTCGTCTCTCGACAAAGACCAAGACAATCGCGTGGAAATGCACGAGTTTTCAACCGAGTGGGATGACAAGAAAGTCGAAGAGTTCTACGAAAAGGACAAAAACGGCGACGGTGTTATCACTGCCAAAGAGTGGTCAGCCAAATAGCGTGACCGAGGGCCGGCGGGCTTAGTTTTCCCAACGGCGGACGTCGGAGCCAGCGATGAGCTAGGATCCTGCCGGAGGGAAACCCAAGTTGATTTCGACCGGTCTTTGTTTGGCGCATGTCGAAGTGGTGACTAGTTTTTGTTAGACTTCAGCGATTATTGGGCCGCTGATTTGACACTCTTCTTGCCGCCAACATGAACGCTTCCGAAAACAATCTGCCTGAAGCTCCAGCGCAAGAATCCTTCGCGCGTCGATTGAAATTGGTTCTTTGGAAAGAGCACCAGCCTTTTATTCTGCTCCTATTGGTCTGCTGTCTCATCGGCATGGTCGCCTACTTCTGGATTCACTCGATCGTGACCGGAGGCTTGATTGACATCGATCAGGCCACCCCCAAGATTGCCGAATTCAAAATCGATATCAACACAGCCGAGTGGCCGGAGATCGTAGTTTTGCCAGGCGTTGGTGAAAAACTTGCCAAAGCGATCGTCGATCACCGACAATCGGCTGGATCGTTTCAAACATTGGATGCCATCCAAGAAGTCTCTGGCATCGGTGAGAAAAAGTTTGAACAACTGCTCCCCTTTTTGCATCCAATCCAAGACCGTTAGGGCATCCGCGTTTCGTCAAAGACACAATCCTTCATCATCAGGATTCCGAGACATGAGTGAAACCCAACCCAACGCGTTCTCCGAATACCGAATGCCGACATGGGAAGAAGACGTTGCGCGAAATCAAAATTCGAATGAGCCATTTGAAAACAAAATTTCACCGGCCCAAATGCCGCGCCAAGCATTCGATGTCCCAAGTCACCTGACCCCAGAATTAATGGCTGGTCGACCGCTTGAGTATTTTCAAATGAAAGACGACCTTCCGATTCCTCCGGCGCTGGATCGTGAAGGCTATAACGTCAAACACGATGCGGCCTTTTTCTTGAACGGACTGGCAGAGTATCTGAAGGTCTGCCAAATCTCTGAAAAGTACGATGTCGCGATGAATTCATTTTTCGATTTCGGTTGCGCGTCTGGGCGGGTCTTACGTCACTTTTGCACCCAATCTGATGTATCCCAAGTGCTTGGAAGCGACATCAACGGCCGTCATATCAAATGGCTGAACCAGTACCTTCCAAAGCGAATGAGAGCGTTTCACAACAGTGCAATTCCGAACTTGCCGCTCGCCGACAATTCCGTGGACGTGATCAGTGCGTTTTCGGTATTCACTCATATCGATACATTCGAAACCGCCTGGCTGGCCGAACTCCATCGAATCTTACGGCCCGGCGGTTTGGTCTACCTATCGGTTCAGAACGATGCCAGTTGGGACTATATTCGAAACGCGGACGACGACTACTTCATGCGAACTCACATGCGGAAACTGGTGCCCAATTTTGACCAAGCCATCCGAAGAGATCTACCAGATCATCGGCTTGATTTTCGTCATACCAACTTGGGGCCTTATCGCGCAATTGTTTTTCACAGCGACCGTTACTTACACCGAACTTGGTCGAGATATTTCGAGATCAAAGAAATCATCCCTCGGCATTCCGGCTACCATCAAAGCGTTCTGGTTGGCATCAAGAATTTATAAGGAACGGGCCGAACTGAAAATTACAATTCGCTTTCATGGCTTACGAATCGCGGATAAAATACGAGACAAATTGCACCGCATTTAACAAAGCTCTCTGCTCCACTTCATACGATTCTGCATCTTTCAGCCGTTCGTTCTCTATCAGTTGAATCATGAAACAACAACTTCATTCTCTTGATGCTCCGGTCGAAGACGGACGAATTCGCGTCGAGAATTTTGAATTCATGAAATCCCAGCCACCCAGGATTTTCAAATGGTTGCGAATCGATGCCAACGACAATTGCAACCTGAAATGCACTTACTGCAGGATTCCTCGCTCCAGCAGTCTTATCGACCCGGTCGAGCTAGAAACGTTCCTCCGGGAAAAAGTCGTTAGCGTCGAAAGCCTGCAATTCGGATGCGGCATGGAACCGACGGTCGATTCCAGACTAGCTGACGTGATGCAAATGGCCGCCTCGACACCCGCCCAGCCGACGGTGCGTTTTGTCGTCCAAACCAATGGAACCAAACTTCACAAACACGATCATCAAAAGATGGCCGCTGCCGGCTTAACCCGCCTGTCTGTCTCGATTGATTCACTGAACGAGGATGTCCACGCTTTTCAGCGCGGCGGTTCCAGCGTGAAGCAAATCATTGCCAACTTGGAAGAATTCCGCGACCACTGCCCAGACGTCGAAATCCAGTTCATTTGCGTTGTCACAAAAGCCAGCATTGGTTGCTGTGAGGATCTCGCTGAGTTTGCCGTCTCGCTCGGAGCAACCCGCGTCGCGTTTCGCGAAATGATGCATGTCGCCAACGACGCCATCACCGATCCAGCCAAAGTCGCACCGCTGATTGTTCCACCGGGCGAATTCGAAGCAATGACGAGATCCGTCCAAGCGAGATTTCTCGATCAAGGCACGCACTTCGAATTCTTGCCGATCAATCAGCTTCATCAAACCCGTTTCGAAATGCGCAAACACGTATTCCCTGAGAACAAGCACGGCACTTGGCAGCGCAAACAACTGGAGATGCCACCCGCCGACAATTTCTTGCGATCAGCGAACAAGCCCTACCTGATTCCGCTGGACAATGATAGCGAAAATGACGTACTGGATGGAAAGCAGTTTTTCGTTCTGCGCGGTGCCATGAAGTCCGGCTTGAACTGGGTTGAGCGACTTCTCAACTTGCATCCGGAGATCAGCTGCGCCGGTGAGTTCCATTGGCAGAACTTGACTGCTCCGTTCATCAAGAACATTGATCGCTCGAAATTGCTTAGTGACAAAACTGGCTTGCGACACGAAATGTGGATGCGATTGGATCGCATGATGAAGGAGTGTATCGTGCTGGCGAACCACCCCAATGCGACTTGGGTCGGTGACCGAACACCCGTTCATATCTCACCGTCGGTCGTGATGGGTTCCAAGATCATCAATCTCGTTCGCGACGGACGCGATGTTTTAGTCAGCCGCATGCATCAGTTTTTCAGCAGTGAAAATTCATATCCCCAATTGATGCACCAGAAAGAGAATAGCAGGCGGAAAGCGTCCTTCCGAAACAATCCACAGTTCTTTCTTAATCACCCTGAAGAACTGCTGGGCTGTTTGGATTGCGTTCGCGAATTCGGAAAGAGCTGGGCAACAGCAATCGTGGCGAACGGGCAGGTGACACGCGAACTGGATGACGATCGGTGCTTGAAAATACATTACGAAACGATTCATCGCGACACAGAATCCGCCAGAACGATTCTTTACGATTTCCTCGGCGTCGATCCAAGCTTGGCAGGGCCGCTTGCCCGGACAACTCAGGCTGGCTTTGAGCAAGAAACACCCAATCAGTTTCTGAGAAAGGGCGCAGTTGGCGATTGGAAAAACTACATGACTCCCGCCGCCAAACAAGCCTTCAACGAGGTCGCGGGTGAGGCACTTATCGAAGCGGGCTACGTCAAATCTCTTGATTGGTAGCACCGATTATTTTACTCGATTCAATGCCGGAATCGTGACTACCAGCACATTCCATCACGATCCCAGGCTGCTTTTAGCGTCGCTTTATTGCCTTCAGACTAGCAGCCAACTTGATAAGCCATAGAATATAAGGTTGGCCCAAACTAAATCCGGCCTTGGATTCAATCGAGCCCTTCCGCCAAACCAAAAGTTAGCAAAGCGACACGCATGTTCAAACTAGTTTCGCCGTTCCAGCCCAGTGGGGATCAGCCACAGGCCATTGAGGCGATCGTCAATGACATCAACAAACAGAAACAACATCAAGTCCTCATGGGCGTCACGGGATCGGGTAAGACTTTCACGATGGCCAACGTCATCCAACAAGTTCAAAAACCGACGCTCGTCATCTCTCACAACAAGACTTTGGCGGCTCAGTTGTACTCAGAATTCAAAGAGTTTTTCCCACACAATTCAGTCCACTACTTTGTTAGCTATTACGACTACTACCAACCAGAAGCTTACATTCCTCAACGTGACATCTACATCGAAAAAGACGCCTCGATCAACGAGGACATCGATCGACTTCGACTGGCCACGACCAGTTCACTCGTCAGCCGCAAAGACGTCGTCATCATCGCGAGTGTATCCAGTATTTACGGATTGGGATCGCCAGACGACTACAAGTCGATGATGGTCGCATTAAAAACCGGTGACACGATTGATCGCGACAAGATGTTGTCCAAGTTTGTTGACATCCAGTATCAGCGAAATGACATCGCTTTTGAGCGGTCGAGGTTCCGCGTCCGCGGCGATTGCGTTGAAATTTGGCCATCCTATGAAGAGTATGCCTACCGAATTGAATTCTGGGGTGACGACATTGAACAGATCGCGATCATCAACCCGTTGACAGGCGAATCGCTTTCGCCGCAGGATCAGATTTACATCTATCCAGCCAAACACTTTGTAACCTCTGAAAGCCGAATCGCCGACGGCGTCAAACGGATTCGTGCGGAGTTAAAAGAACAACTGGAGCTGTTTCAGGAACAGGGCAAACTACTCGAAGCCCAACGCCTGAATGCCCGAACCCGTTTTGACATTGAAATGTTGGAACACGTTGGTCACTGCCCGGGAATCGAAAACTACAGTCGTCATTTGGCTGGGCGAGAGCAGGGCGAAGAGCCGGAAACGCTTTATAACTTTTTCCCAAAAGATTTCCTACTCGTCATCGACGAATCTCACGTTACGGTTTCGCAGATTCGAGCCATGTATGCGGGAGACCGCAGTCGCAAGGAAACTCTTGTCGCGCACGGCTTCCGCTTGCCCAGCGCCATGGACAATCGGCCGCTACAGTTTGAAGAATGGGAAAATCGCATCAACCAAGTCGTCTATGTTTCCGCGACGCCCAACGATTACGAACTGGAGAAGACCGAAGGCGAGGTCGTCGAACAGATCATTCGGCCGACTGGATTACTGGATCCGATCGTGGAGGTTGTCCCCGCCAGTGGACAGATCGCCCATCTACTTGGTGAAATCAAACTGCGACTTGAACTTGATGAGCGCGTGCTCGTGACAGCGCTTACGAAACGATTGGCAGAAGACCTTTCGGCTTATCTGTGCGAAAACGGCATTGCCTGTAAATGGCTGCACAGTGAACTCGACGCTTTTGAACGGGTCGATCTGCTCAATCAACTAAGGTCGGGCCGCATCCACACCTTGATTGGCGTCAACCTGTTGCGTGAAGGATTGGATCTGCCAGAAGTCTCCCTTGTTGCCATTCTGGACGCTGACAAACAGGGGTTTTTGCGTAGCGAAACGGCTCTCGTGCAAACGATCGGGCGTGCCGCGCGCAACGTCAACGCGAAAGTGATCTTGTACGGCGACAAGGTGACCGAGGCAATGAAAAATGCGATTCAAGAAACGGCGCGCCGACGAAAAATCCAAGAGGCATTCAACAAAGCAAACGGGATCACGCCGCGTTCCGTTGCCAAGAAACTTTCGTCAGGAATTGCCCAAGACCTTCGCGATCACCGAGAAGCCAACCTCGCCGTCCGCGACGAGAACACGGTTTACATTACCGAAGAGTACGTCGCAGAAATGCAAACTGAAATGCTGAAGGCAGCTGAAGATCTCGAATTCGAACGAGCTGGCATGCTTCGAGATCGGATTAATCAACTACAGGAAGCCATTGGCCAACCGCTTTCTTCGGTCGAAAATGCGAAACCAAAATCCAAAGGCAAAGGTCGCAAGAGCAAGACGCAAGGTCGCCGAACGAAAGTTCCGCGGCCCAAGAAATCAGAGTAAGACGCTTCGTCGGGCAGTTAGTGGTTCGCCATTACTGGAAGAGCCGACACTTCTCATGGGTGATTCCATGGGTGCTATGCCCTCGCTTGCGTGGGCATCCTCCGGCAAGCGCCGCAAGTGAGAGTACTACTTCAACTACTTCAATCTAACCTCTAACTTACCGTTGCTCGGGTGCCGCAAAACAAACTGATCATGGAGCTTAGTTTGTCATTGTCCCCCCAACCGTCTTCATAAAATCCGGTCAGCGCGAAACCGGCGTCCAACTGTTGACCGATCAACTGCTGTAAAGAATGACCGAACTCTCTCGGGCGCTCATTCCCCAACACACGGTCTCGCTCTTCAGTTGGCAAATCAAAATCGCTGTACGGAATTTTGTGGCGCACCACAAAATTGTCATCGTCCATTTCAATTGCATCAAATAGATAGTGGACTGGATTGATGAAGCCCGTGATCAGCGAGCCGCCTTTCTTCAAAATCCGATAACACTCTTGCCAGATCCGATGAACCTCGGGACAAAAACAGACCGAGCAAGGGTTCACGATCAGGTCGAATTCTTGATCGGCGAAACAACTGAGGTTGGTCATGTCGCCCGCTATCGTCCGAATCTCCATTCCCTCGCGGCCAGCGATCTTCCGATCGCGTTCAAGCTGTCGATCGCTTAAGTCGAACACAGTAACCTCCGCTCCGGCGGCTGCCAGAATTGGAGCCTGTTGCCCACCGCCACCGGCCAAGCAAAGGATTTTCTGACCGACCGTTGGCTCCAACCATTCTCGTGGCACAGGCCTTTGCGGAGTGATACGAATCTTCCAATCGCCAGCGCGGGCCGCCTCAAGCTGCTCCGTCGTGACGGCGTGATAATACTTGTCACCAGCCAGAGCCATATCATCCCAAGCTTTTCGATTGAACTTGACCGGATCAATTTCATCCAACGCCTGAGACTTGTCAGGGTTCACGTCCGAGCTTTGTTTCGATTGGGAACTCATCGTGGTTTTCCGGGGTTAAAATCGCTCAGCGTGCCGAACGTTTCGCTCGTCAATTGGGAAGAATTACGTCACTTCTCCGTGAACAACACCATGTTAGCGTTGCCGCGCCCTCCTACTCGTACTCCTACTCGTACTCGATTGGCAATGAAGTCGAGTACAAGTACGAGTACCATTTCATTGAGTACGAGTACGATTTTGGGAAACTAGTGGTGGCACCAAGGTGGCGCTACGGTGGCGCTACGGTGGCGCTACGGTGGCGGTTAACCGAGAAGTCACAGAATTACGCATAAAACAAAATGTGCACAACGAAAATGTAAAAAAGTCAACAGAGTGTAATCCGGTAGCCTTAGGCGTCAACGATGACTAATCTAGTGGGACAAACTTCCACCCATTTGAACAAGGTAAATAGTCAATGCAGCGTTTCAATATTTTTCTGCTGGCCGGACTCATTACAGCTTTCGCTGTGACAACCGATGCCCAGGCGCAATTTGCAAAGAGTGAACCAGTCGCTGCAGAATTCGCCAAGGGGTTCGACAGCATCACGACTGATCAAGCCAAAGAGTGGTTGGGGATATTGGCCGGCCCAAAGTTTGAAGGGCGGGGCAGTGGCCAAGCCGGTTACACAAAAGCGGCTCATTGGGTCGCGGGAAAAATTGCCGAAATGGGCCTCGAGCCCGCAGGCGAACACGGAACTTATTTTCAGATGCTTCCGTTCACGCGAAAAATTCCCATCATGACGGAATGCTTCATCAGCGGCCCCCAAGACATGAAAATCAATGGCGTTGGGAATTTCGGTTTCGACCGTATGACCGATGCACCAGAGACAACGGGCGAAGTTGTCTTTCTTAGCTTTTCGGGAGACCGCCCAACGCTTGCGTCCGAACTTGAATTGCGTGACAAGATTATTTTCTACGTTGTCGCCGATGGCCCGGGAGCCTCACGCGTGCCGAATCTATTGGCAAGAAAAAGAGTCGCGGCAGCAATTCGTGTTATCAAGGGACAACCGAAGTCAATCTCTCAAGTCAATCGCCCGGGCGGTCGCCGTCGTTCATCAAGTATCTCGGGCACAATTACGGAATCAGCCGCCAAGCAAATCCTGGCATCCGTTGGTGGTGAATCGGGATGGTTGAAAAATTCAGGAACCGAAGATGTCGAAGTTCATCGCACCACTGAAGACCTCAGCATTTCGATTCGAACTCGCGAAGAGCCAGCTTCGATTCCCAACGTCGTCGCGTGGCTGGAAGGCTCAGACCCCACCGTCAATCACGAATACGTTGTGATCGGATCTCACCTCGACCACCTTGGCATCCGAAACGGGACAGTTCACCCGGGAGCCGACGATAATGGCTCGGGCTCAACCGCCGTCCTCAGCATCGCCAAAGCGTTTACCGAAAATGGCAAGCGGCCACGACGAAGTGTGCTGTTCATGTGGTTCGCTGCCGAAGAAATCGGATTGGTTGGTTCGCGTCACTACACTGACAATCCACTGAAGCCGCTTGAGAACATGACCTGCATGTTCAACATCGACATGGTGGGACGCAACGAAGAAACCAAAGATGAAACTGCCGCCGAGAACGAAGGCGCGATTCACCTCGTTGGCAGCAAGAAGGGCGAAAGCGATATTCACGGCATCGTTGAAGCCGCCAACAAACATGTCGGATTTCGTTTCGAATACGACGAAGAAGATGTTTTCGGACGAAGTGATCAATACAACTTCTTCAAGAAAGGCGTGCCGGTCGCATTTCTATTCGGTGGTTTTCACCCCGACTATCACCAGCCTTCGGATAAGGTGAAGGAAATCAATTTCGATAAAATCGTTGCGGCTGCCAAGCTTTACTACGTCGCCATTAACTTAGCGTCGGAGCATGGCCACTTCGAAATGAAAACGTCGCAATCAGTTGATTAAACTGCGAAGTCTTTCCAATCAGCCTAAAAAACAAAGAGCCTTGGCTAATTTCGATCGAAATTCACCAAGGCTTTTTTTGTTTCGTCATTTCAAACTGCAAAAACTTAATGGTCGAAGCTGGTGCTACTTCTCGGTGAACACCACCATGTAGGCGCTGCAGCGGCGCCCATTTTGTTCTCCTACTTGTACTCAGCCATCGGCGGTACTCGTACTCGATTGGCAATGAGGTCGAGTACAAGTACGAGTACCATTCCATTGAGTAAGAGTACGATTTCACGAAACTAGTGGAGGCTTTAACCGAGAAGTCTCAAAATGGCTGTCGAAATCCGGCTAGTTAGCCGTACGAAATTCAATCCTCCTCGACGTCTTCATACTCATCGGCGTCTTCGTACTCATACTCATCTTCGTCTTCTTCTTCGTAGTCGTACTCGTCATCTTCGTACTCATCGGCGGCGGCTTCGACTTCGCCTTCATTCTCTTCGACGACATCCTCGTACTCTTCTTCCTCATCCTCATCTTCAAGAATTTCTTCTTCAAGGCTTTCTTCTTCAACCTTGGCCTTTTTGCGAGGAGGAGCTGTCGACATCGCCGCGGACAAACTGGACGTTAGCCCTTTGTCTTGCTTGATTGCCTTGAGTGGCTTGATCTTCTTAGGCGAATCAGCGACCGGCTCTTTCGTCGCGACTTTCGCGTCATCATCTTCTGTCCAGTCTTCATCGCTAACCGGATCTGGATCGCCTGCCTGAATGTTTGCCCACTGCCCCTCGGTCAGCATGACTTCACGGGCTTTCGAGCCGTTGTAAGCTCCGACATAACCGTCCTCAGCCATGAAGTCGATCAAGCGAGCGGCTCGGCCATATCCGATCCCCATCGCTCGCTGCAACAACGAGCAACTTCCACGCTGCTCGCGGACGACAATCGTGATGGCCTGCTCGTACAGTTCGTCACGATTCTCCAACTTCTTCGGCTCGTCATCATTCTCCTCGCCCTCTTCGGTGATCTTAATATTGACCAGCTCATGAACGAAGTTCTGTTCACCTGTACTAACCGTGTCCGTCACCATATCGATCTCATCATCGTTGAGATAGGTTCCTTGGCCACGCAACAGCGTACTCGTTCCGGGCCACAGGAATAGCATGTCCCCCATGCCCAACAACTTATCCGCGCCACCAGCGTCAAGCACAACGCGGCTGTCGGTCTTGGACGCAACTTGGAACGCGATCCGCGCCGGCAAGTTCGATTTGATCAAGCCGGTGATCACGTCGACGGTCGGTTTTTGCGTCGCCAAGATCAAGTGAATTCCAACGGCACGACTTTTCTGAGCCAATCGAATGATGTGGGCTTCGACATCTTTGCCGGCGGTCATCATCAAGTCCGCCATCTCGTCGGCAACGATCACGATGAAAGGCATTTTGGTTGGAATCGCCGCTCGTTCTTCTTCCGATTGCGGGTCAAGACGCTCTTCCAGTTCTTCTCGGCTGAGAGCGTTGTACGACGTGACGTGTCGCACGCCGACTTTGGCCAGCAATGTGTAGCGTTCTTCCATCTTATCAACGGCCCAAGCCAAAATCGCTTCGGCTTTGCGCATATCGGTAACAACCGGATGCATCAAGTGCGGCAGCCGAGCGTATCCGCTAAGTTCGACCATTTTCGGATCGATCATCAACATGCGAACTTCGTCCGGCCGTCGCGTCATCAAGATTGAGCAGATGATCGCATTGAGCGCGACACTCTTACCAGTACCGGTTCGACCCGCGATCAACAGGTGAGGGAGCGTGGCCAAGTCCGCGACCATCGGAGCTCCAACGGCATCTGAGCCCAGAAACAACGGAATCTTCATCTTCTTGATTTGCTTATCACTCTGCTCCATAACCTGTCGCAGCGTAACGATTTGTCGAGTCTCATTTGGCACCTCGACGCCAACCGAGTTCTTACCGGGAATTGGCGCGACGATTCGAACGCTTGGTACCCGCATGGCGATGGCTAAATCGTCAGCCAGGGCAGTGATTTTCTGCAATCGCAATCCTGGCGCGAGTTCGATTTCATACTGTGAAATCACCGGGCCGGTCTCGATCTCGACGACTTTCACGTTATAGCCAAACTCTTCGCAGGTCTTTTCGAGGATCTCGGCTTTTCGAAGCGCCTCTCGTTTCTGACGATCGAATGGAACGGCGTCGCCTCGCGAAAGCATCTCGACTGGCGGAAGATCGTAGTCAAAGACTGGCTCGGCCTCGGCTGCCTCGTTCAGCTGGCTCATCACGACTTCACGTTCAGAAGGCTCTGGTGCCGGCTTGGATTTTTTCGGCATCTTGAAATGCGGCTTTGGCACGATTGCAGCCACCTCTTCAGCGTTTGCCTCGGCGACGGCTTCTTCAAGCTCTTCCTCTTCTTCAACTTCGTCGGCTGGATCTGGATCTTTCGATTTCGAGTTGATTTTCAAAGTGGCTGGAGCGTCTTCGATGGCTTCGTATTCTTCCTCGTACTCATCCTCCTCGGATTCGTCGTCATACTCAGCAGCCACTTCTTGATCATCTTCGAATTCTTCTCCCTCTTCGTCCGATTCCTCGTCGGCTTCCACATCACGTCGGCGAAAACGAATGGTTCGTGGTGCATCAAGCTCATGCTCATCATCGATTCGAAGCTTCGATGCAATTTCGTCTTCGTACTCTTCTTCCTCTTCCTCAACTTCTTCAGCGGTTTTGTTGAACCATGTTGTGAATCCGTGCAACAATCCAAATGGCAACAACGACGTCGCTGCGACAAAAGCCGGTGCGAAAACGACTCGCCCCGTCCGAAAGATCAAATATTCTGTCCACATCATCATGCCGACAACGAAGACGCTCATCGTGACAATCAAAGTTCCCACATATCCGAATTGCATATCGAGCAAGCCCTTACCCAAGGCTCCGAGGTAACCACCAGCTCCAATGAGCGGGCGCATGGTTGCATCGGGAAGCAGGATGCTCGAGAGAGCCGTGAGGCCAACGAGGCTGACGGCCCAGCCCAATGTCTTGAGCCACGGCGAAGCGATCGCCTGTCGTTGAAAGAGCGCAACTTCCATGGCGATCAAACCGATCACCAGATAGTACGCCCCTACGCCAAGTACATGGAAAAGCATGTCCGCCGTCCAAGCCCCCCAACGTCCGCAGGCATTTTGAAATTCGGCGTTCGCCGGGTAAATCAACTGATCAGGCTGATAAATACTGCAAAGCAAAGACGATGATTCGTACGCTGGATCCGCCGGATCGTAAGTCGCCAAGGCAGCAACCAAGAATACGATGACGGTTAGCAAGCCAACGGCGACAATGTCATTTCGGATTTGTCGTTCTTCGGACATGATGCTCTGTGTTCTTTCGAAACGCCGGCAATTCCCTGCGGTGCCGGTTCTCCGCGGAGCATCCATGCAACACGTCGATCCTTCCGACCGCAATCGATACAACGGCCCGATATCCTCATCGGCGTTTTCGAGCAGAATATCCCGCGATCACTCTGACTGATAGAAAAATCGGAGGTGGAAACCAACGAAGAACCGTCAACGTCGTTAGCATCCTTAAAAAGCGAATCGACTGCGCTCTGGACTGAGGCCATGACTTGTTTGTGGCTGGCTTCTTCGCGCGGCGATTGGTGGCGATTCGTCTCGATTGGCAGTGCTTGGTAGCCCGGGAGAAGTGTCCCAGAGAAGCTGCTAGACTGATGAAATTAAACGAACACTGGCCTTCAACTTCGCCACCCTTCAACTATGAAATTTCCTGGACTTGTCGTCGCCTTATGCTGCGTTGGCTGTTTATCGATATTTGCATCGAGCCCTTCAACTGTCGTGGCACAAGAACCCGTCACCGAAAAGCCATTGGTACTGGTTCACTACATGCCTTGGTATGCGTCGAAGCCAGTCAGTGGCCATTGGGGCTGGCACTGGACGATGAACAAATTCGATCCAGAGAAAGTTGACGAAGATGGTCAGCAGCAAATTGCGTCTCATCACTATCCGCTGATCGGGCCTTATGACTCCAACGATTCGGACACACTTGAGTGTCAAGTCTTACTCATGAAACTAGCGGGCATCGACGGAGTCATTGTCGACTGGTATGGGATCGAGGATTTTCGTGACTACGGCGAGATCCGCCGTAACACGGATCATCTCATCAAGTTCATCAGAAAGGCTGGACTGAAGTTTGCCATTTGCTACGAAGACCAATCCGTCAAACACATGGTGGACAACCAAGTCATCGCTGTAACCGCAGCGGTCGCCCACGGCAAAAAAGTAATGAGTTGGCTTGACGAAAACTACTTTGCCGAGGAAGCCTACATTCGGCTTGATGGACAGCCGATCCTGCCCGTGTTTGGACCGCAATTCTTCAAAGCTGATCAGTGGGAAACGATGACAAACGATCTAAATCAATCGCCATTGCTGCTCGCACTCCCTCATTTGACGAAGGAAGCGAAGTTCGACGGATCTTTCGGCTGGCCACCCGTCCACGGTAATCGAGAGGCCAAGCCGGAAGACTGGAAGAAGTATCTAAGCGATCTTTACTCGAAGCAAGAATCTGGCGATCCAGTGATGGCCGTCGTGTTTCCAAAGTTTCAGGACATCTATCAGCAAGCGGATCTGCACGACAGCTACGGCTCGATTGATGCTCAAGACGGTCAGACGTTTGAAGAGACACTGAAGCTTGCAGAGGACAGCGGGTGCAAGCTCATTCAAATCGCGACTTGGAATGATTACGGGGAAGGCACAACCATTGAGCCAGCCAAGCCTTATAGTTATCGCTACTTGGAACGACTGCAAAAGTTTGAATCGAATTCAAATTGGAAGCCGGCTGACTTACGCCTGCCTATTCAGCTTTACCAAATGAGAAAGAAACTGGCTTCAAGCAGCGCCGCCGTTGATGCCGATCGGGCCAAAGCGGCACAAGCAAAATTGGATTCAATATCGGAGCTGCTATTCGCTGGCAGAACGATTGAGGCTAACGCTTTGCTGGAGCATTTGCGCAAGTGACATCAATCGTGAGTATCTTCAAACGCAAGAACTGAAATCACGATCTACCTAAGTTTCTGTTTTGCATTTTTTTCAGCCACGAAGTGGCGACCGCAAACCAACTCAATCAAAAATAGCGCTCGCTTTTCAAGAGACAAAGCCTGCAAAACTAGAACTAAGACCGCTCGATGATTTACTGCTTGGTTTGTCGCGGATTGCAGCACACAACGTTGAATCGTGGAGAAACCACGTTGCTTAAGACGTTTTTTACTTGCCTTTCGAGCGCCCCGTCATCCAATTCCACATTCGCCAGAGAAAGCGGCCTGACACCACGTCTTCGGTGATCGTCGGTCGCCCCGAAGAGAAGTTAAACCAAACGGCATCAATGTAGGGTCGACTCGATTCGGAAACCATTTCGTAAATTCCTTTTTCCGAAATCTGCTCCAGCCCCGCCCAGTAATGCTCAAACAAATGGCGATCGATCAGTGCGCCGGTCACTCGAATTGTTGTCAACGCTCCCTTAGTAACCGTGTTCACTTGCTCAAGGGCGTACATGGTCACCGCGCTTGACACTTCAAATACGGAGACGTCTTCGCGATCAGCGATCTCCTGCATGTCGGACCACATCTTGGCAATTTCGGCTTGCGGAATCAGCTTCGTCGGATCAATACTGCCGACGCTCTCGGTCGTCTTCTGAATCGTCTCGCGCAGACCTTCAACACTTAGCGGAGGTGTATCGAATGCATCAGCCGTTCCCGACGATGCTTCGCCAATCGCATCAAGCAGGTCGGCTGTGTTAGAGATAGTAGAATCCTCGGCGATCACGCCTTCACGTTTCAGCTCCTCGGTCAATTCGTTTAGGTAAGACTTCGTTCCATAGGCAACGTCGCTAATGATCGCCAACACGGTCAAGGGTGAAACGTGAAGCGTCGCCATGCCAGCAAGGTCGACAAAAGTACTGACCGCCTTACGAGCCACATAGTTTTCAACTTCCGGATCCTCGGGAGCTTTTTCAACTTTTCCATTCTTCATCGCCGCAGCATCTTTGGCCGCGGAAGCATCGTCGGCGTGGCTCGCAGATTCGACCGAGGCGGAATCAATTGGTTGGACTGATTCGAGAGGAACCGACTCAGATTCGCTTGGCTCTGCTTTCTGGACTCCGCCGACATCATTCGAAACGACATCCAACATCTGCTTCACAAACGTGTTGTACGTTTTCGAATCACGAAACGCCTGTGGTACCAGCAGCGAAGCCGATTCACTAATCGCGCCACCAAGCATCGCGGCAGTGCTGCGCACCGTTCGTTCAGGCAGACTCAGGCCGTACATCAAGTAGCGATAGACAACGTCGACACCCGGGTCAACGACTTCCTCTTGGGACTTCTGTTGCCGGCTATTTTCACTCATCATCAAAATGCAAGAGTTGGGTAAAACACAACTAAAAAACGGCCGTTCAAAAATTTGCCACGGCCAACTGACTCTTATTCGTCAATTTGAAAAGAATATTGGATCTGGAGCGTTGTTAGTAGAGCAATATCAACGCCTGAGCGTGCCTAGCGAATCAATACGTTTGCGGGCAACCCATCTTGCCCCGTCATTTTGCCGTTCGGAGAAGAAGCAAGTTTGATACAATACGGTTAGGGCCCATTTCAAAACCCAGTTTGTAAAAGTAGAACGACTCACCGAGCCGTATTTAGCTGCGAAACCGACTCGGAGAGTCCGTGCTACTTTGGTTTTGAAACCGGCTCCAGTCACTCGTGGTTACTTCCGCTTCAAGTGAACGTTCCTCCCATCGGATTCTCCACTTTTCGGTCGTTCGGCTCCTTCAAAATCAGTTATTGAACACAGATGCTTTACCGAATTTGGACACTCACTTCATCGACCTTTCTGATTTGGGACAAAGCCAATTCGTCTCGCATGTCGGCTGCGATGACGTATTACACGATGCTTTCGCTCGCACCTCTGTCGATGATCGCCATCGCGATCGCAGGCTACGTTTACGACAGCAAGCAGGCTCAAGCCGAAGTGATTCAAAACGTTAAAGTCGCGACTTCGCCAGCGATTGCCAAAACGGTGGCTGGCATGATCAAGAACGCGACCCGACCCAGTTCTGGAATCCTCGCCAGCTCCATCAGTCTGCTTGTTTTGTTTTATGGCGCATCCGGTGTCTTCTCACAACTCTACGACACCTTCAACGACATCTGGGAAGTGCCCCCAGAAACAAGGACGGGGATTCTATTTTCACTTCAAAAGCGAATGATTGGAGTCGGCATGGTGCTGGCGGCCGGCCTGATCCTGATCGGAACGCTGATGCTCGGTTCAGTGATCGCTTACCTCAATGGCCTGGTCGACTCCTACCCGCGCATAAGCTCTTGGTTGAGCCTCGCCGATCGCAGTATGTCATTTTTGCTGATGCCGTTTTTGTTTGCATTGATCTTTTGGTTCTTCCCCGCCACCAAAGTCCAGTGGCGTGACGTCTGGCCGGCCGGTGTTCTGACGGCTTGCCTGGTCGCCGCTTCTCGATACCTGATCGATTTCTATCTTCGGTTTTCATCGACCAGCGAAGTCTATGGTGCCGCCGGGTCGCTGGTGGTGTTGTTGATTTGGGTTTACATGACAGGGCTGGTTGTCTTTTTTGGCGCTTCATTCTGCTACGCTTGGGCGAAGACATTTGGATCGCTTAGCGACAAAAACAGGCCTAAAATGGCAAGCAAATCTAATGACGAAACGACGCCCACCGACGCAGAAACGGAAACAAAAAAGCTGAACACAACGGCAGGCTCGACTGCGATTGATGGCCATGCCAGCTCGGTTCCGCCCTTGATTTTGCATCGCCGCTCGAATGACAGTTAGGCTTTGCCTGGGGATCCAGCGGCCTGAAATCCGGCTATTTTTCATACGCAACATCAAGTTCCGGCGTGGAACAAAATATTAAACCGCCGTACAATGTCGACGCCGAATCGTCTTCGAAAGCAACTTGAGTTTTGATGACAGCTTCGGCATTTTTTTGTGACCCAACTGTTAAATTCAAAATCACGATTGAGGAAGAGCGGCAAATGGAAGCCGGAATTGTAGGCCTACCCAACGTTGGCAAAAGCACTCTGTTTAACGCGCTCACCTGCTCCAAAGCCGCAGCCAGTGAGAACTATCCGTTTTGCACCATCGAACCCAACGAGGGGATCGTCAGCGTGCCCGATGAACGGTTGAAAACGATCACGAAATACATCGTGCCACAAAAAGTCATTCCAGCGGTTTTGAAGTTGGTCGACATCGCCGGCATCGTCAAAGGCGCAAGCGAGGGCGAAGGCCTAGGGAACAAGTTCCTCAGCCACATTCGTCAGGTCGATGCGATCCTGCAAGTCGTTCGCTGCTTCGAAGATGATGACGTGATTCATGTCAGCGGCAACGTTGATCCGATGTCTGACATTGAGATCATCGAACTGGAGCTAATGCTGGCCGATATTGAACAGCTTCAAAACGCGAAACAAAAAGCTGCGAAATCAGCTCGCTCCGGCGACAAGGAATCAATCTTGCAAGTCAGCGTGATTGAGAAATGTTTGGCTCACTTGGAAACAGAGACGCCGCTTCGCAGCCTAGAGCTCAACGAAGCTGAACTCAAATCGTTGAAGAGTTTTGGCTTGATGACATTGAAGCCGATTCTGTACGTCGCCAATGTCGCCGAGGATGACCTCGAAGGAAAATCGCCGCTTGTGGACAAAGTTCGCGAGCATGCCCAAAAGGTCAATGCGGGTCTAGCAATTGTCTGTGCCAAGATCGAATCTGAAATTGCGGAGCTTGATCCGGATGATCGCCCCGAAATGCTGGAAGCCGTTGGCTTGACCGAACCGGCGCTCGACGTGTTGGCACGTGAAGCCTACAAAACACTGGGCTACGAAAGCTACTTTACGGCCGGCGAAAAAGAAGTCCGCGCATGGACAATTGAAAAAGGGGCAACTGGCCCACAAGCGGCTGGCGTGATCCACACCGATTTTGAACGTGGATTTATTCGTGCAGAAGTCTACACACTGGCTGACCTGGAAGAGCATGGAGACGAAGTCAAAATTCGCCAAGCGGGCAAGCTACGAGTGGAAGGGAAAAACTACGTCGTGCAAGACGGTGACATCTGCCACTTTTTGTTCAACGTATAAATGTGCAGTTAGTCCAGCGTGTGTTGAACCGCATTGTCGTTTAAGCAAAGCACTCGGCTCGTACCGAGTACTTAAAGTTTTGCATCACTACAGAACCGAAGCAATTGCTCCGCATAGGCGATCCATGTTCGAACTGTTGATGCCAGCGACGTTAATGCGGCCACTGCCCAAAGCGTAGATCGCGAACTCTTCTCTTAGGCGTTTAACTTGGTCAGGGGTAAGTCCTGAGTAGCTGAACATACCACGTTGTTGGTTGATGTATTCGAAGTCTTTGCCGGGAGCCAGTTCTTGCATCTTCACAACGAACTTCGATCGCAGATCCAAAATTCGTTGGCGAATCTCCGCCAGCTCCGTTTCCCACATGGCTCGAAGATCGGCATCCCCAAGTACCGTGTCAACGATCTTGCCGCCGTGAAGCGGCGGATTCGAATACATTGTTCGGATCGTCAATTTGATTTGGCTGAGCATTTTGGCTGACGTTTCTTCGTTGTGTGAAACGGCCGTGATCCCGCCGACCCGCTCGGCATACAGTCCGAAATTCTTGGAAAACGAATTGCAAATCAATGCCTCGCCACCTGATTCGACGAAGTTGCGAATGGGAAACGCATCCGATTCTAAGTCCGTCCCAAAACCCTGATAGGCAAAATCAAAAATTGGAAATAGCTGCTTCTCTTTGATGATGCCCGCCAGTTCTGACCATTGATCAGGAGTCGGATCAACGCCGGTAGGATTGTGGCAAACGGTGTGCAACAAGATCGCTTGATTCGGCTGGGCAGCGCCAAGAGACTCAACCAGCCGTTTGAAATCCAAACCGGTACTGTTCGCGTCCAAGTAATCATACTTGGCTATTTTCAATCCAGCGGCTCCGTAAATTTTCGGGTGATTCGCCCACGTCGGATTGCTCATCCAAATCGTATCGACGTTGAAAACGCGTTGCAGTAGTTCGCCGGCGACACGGAGGGAAACGGTTCCTCCAGGTGTTTGTGCAGTCGCACTGAATAGATTGGCGTTATCGAAAATCGAATCGCCCAATACCAACCGGCCTACCGAACTGTTGTAGGTGGGCGAACCATCGATCGGCAGATAGCTTTTTGTCCCTTCTGCCTCGAGCATTTTCTTTTCGGCAGCACGGACGCACTTCATGACGGGAGTCGTACCCGATTCGTCTTGATACACGCCGACGGACAAGTTGATCTTGTCGGGATTGGTGTCTTTTTTAAATTGCTCGATCAACCCAAAAATTGCGTCGGGCGGATTAAGTTCAGCAGACTCAAACATGGTCGTAGTTCCATCAAGCGTTGTCATGGCGATTCCGATGTGTGCGTGAATGAATTCAGTGCAAGACACAGGTTCTCAATTTAAACGGCGCACAAACCATCCGGTAGGCCCTCAACTAATTCTGGTCGGTGATTGGCCTGGATCACCCAATCGGAAAACTTTGACAAGTCCTGTTGCCACGCCGTTGCGGTTGCTGGTTCGGCTAGTAATAATCCATTATCACTTTTTTATACAACTACATCGCAAAAATCGTCTGTAAAATTTATGTCGCAAACTGTCGGATTATGGATTGTCGGAGCTCACGGAGGCGTCGCAACGACGGTCGCTGTCGGATTGGCAGCACTGAAACTAAAAGCGATTGACGATTGTGGATTGGTCAGCGAGCTGGATGTTTTTAAGAACTTGGATCTTACTGATTGGTCGAACCTTGTCCTTGGTGGCCATGAGATTCGCGATACCGACAGTGTGACGGAGGCTCTGTTGCTGGCAGGGGTGACGCCGGCGATCAATCGCGAGCTGATCATTAAGTGTGAAGCTGAACTGAAAACGCTAGACAAGAATGTTCGACCGGGCGTTCTTTACAACGTCGGCGAAACCATCAATAAACTCTCGGACGATAGTTTTGTTAGTCAGGATCAGACGGCACGCAGTGCGATCGATCGCATTCAAGCTGACTTGGATGAGTTTGCAAAAAACAATGGCTGCGACCAAGTAATCGTGGTCAATCTGGCTTCCACCGAACCCCCGATCGATCCAAGCTCATTGCCACAAACTTGGGCAGCGATGGAGCCGACGTTGACCAGCGGTGACTGTCCTTTGCCCGCAAGTTCCCTATACGCGATTGCTTCACTGGAGCGGGGTTGGCCTTTTATTAACTTCACTCCTTCGTTGGGAAGTTGCCCAGCAGCGATTGACGAACTTGCGATTGCCAAAGGCGTGTGTCACATGGGCCACGACGGCAAGACCGGTGAGACGTTTTTGAAGAGCGTTCTTGCACCAGCGTTCGCCCAGCGGAACTTGGAAATCATGAGTTGGGTCGGGCACAACATTTTTGGCAACATGGATGGCCGAGTGCTTGACGATCCAATCAACAAGGAAACAAAGGTAACCAGCAAAGACCGATTGCTTGGTCAGATTCTGGGCTATGATCCGCAGACGCACATTAGCATCGAGTACATCAAGAGCCTCGGTGATTGGAAAACGGCTTGGGATCACATTCATTTCCGAGGCTTCCTTGGCACGCCAATGATCATGACGTTCACTTGGCAGGGTTGTGATTCGATTTTGGCCGCTCCCTTGGTTCTGGACCTCGCGAGGTTTACCGAGTTGGCCGCACGCAAAGGTGAGAAGGGCTTGCTGACGTTCCTGTCTAGCTTCTTCAAATCGCCACTTGGAACCAATGAGAATGACTTCGCGAAACAGTTCGAACTGTTGACCGATTGGGCTGATAAAAACGCGGGCTAGATTGCCGTCGATTGACGCGACATGCTGAATGAACGGGTTCCTCTTGTGATTCATTCGCCAGTACATCTCTTACTTCGCTCGCCCGAGTGCATCGCACGAAGCTAGACATGACGAAGATCGACGGCAATATCCGTGATTTTCGCAATTCTCAAGTATCTGAAGAAATTTTCATGTTTTTGGGAATCCGGATACTCTCTGTTGGTACTTCATTACCAACAACACACCTTTCAACACGGATGCGATGCCAGACCAGTCGCCAAAATCGCAATCGCCCGGGGAGCCAATGCCCGACGAGCCGCTTTTTCGGCCGAGTCATGGATGTTTGGAATCCCAAGGATTGGCAAAGCGTCAATTGTTCGAGCTATGCATCGAACAGCATGCCGACTCGTTGTATCGAACCGCGTTTCGGCTCACGGGGCATCGAGACCTGGCAGACGAATTGATTCAGGAGACCTATTTGAGTGCTTGGAAAAGCATCGAATCATTGAGAGACAACTCAAAAATGCGCGGATGGCTATTTGCAATTTTGCGAAACCAGTACACCAAACTATTGCGCAAGCTCCCCAAGGCTAAATCATTGAACGATGACGCGAGTGAATTCTTGACTGATGATGCAAGTGAGTTTGCAAGAACGCAACTTGAAACACAGGAGCTTGTTCAGTTGGCGATCGAAAAATTGGACGCTGATCAAAAACTACCAATGTTGCTGGTGGCAATGGAAGGCATAAGTGTCGACGAGGCCGCGAGCTTGTTAGATATTCCCAAGGGTACTGTGCTGTCTCGACTGCACCGAGCCAGACAGAAAATGAAGCAAGCACTAACCCAACTCGGCGTGATGAATTTCGGTGGCAAAACCAAATGAGCGGCGCTATTGAAGCTTGAAGATAAACACGGGCCAACAGAATACTTAGATTGAAGCTATGAATTCGGAAGATAAACAACTTGATGAGCTGCTGCGTAAAATCGACGTGCCGGTCGATTTGAAAAGTCGCCTTCGTCAAATTGCGGATCCAGTTGCGTCTGAAGATGATTTGCCTCGGCCAATCAACAAGAACCCCGAACGTAATCGTCGTTCTGTTCTGCCATGGGCTGTCGCGATCAGCGTGGCGGCTTCATTGGCTGCATGTGGTGTTTACTTCCAGTGGTTTTCAGGGCCGACACCATCAACTCCGGCGCCAAGCCGATTGGCCTCCCAGGCGGATCCAATCATTCCCTCGGTCATCAGTGGCCAGTCGAATACGCCGACCCCGGCAGCAGTACTTTCAGAAATCGAATTGCTAGAGCAGCAGATTGCGGCCAACGACTTGATGATCAACTCGATGCAAATGCAAAACCAGATTGATTTGCTTGATCAACAGTTGTCCGATTTGAATCGAGCATCCCGTTCCAACGTACGAAACGGGTTGGCGAGTTCGCGGGGTTTACCAAGCCGCGAAGAGGCTTCATTGATACTAACACTTACGAACGAATCGGCGCTGCAATTGGGGGTCAATCACAGTGTCATTTCCGAATCACTGAACCTGATTGTTGAACAATTTCCGGAAACAATCGGGTCGAATCGCGCCCAACAAATCTTGAACACCAAACTTTAAGGCTCCAACTCTCCAGAACTACGACAATCATTTTCGAGGTGACTATATGACGATGACGAATTTTCTAAAGCTCTTGCTGCCTTCTTTCGCTTGTGCAGTTATCTTGTTGGCGGCAACTCCGCAAGAGCTGGACGCTCAAAGCGCTCCAACGAAACGGCCCACGGCGTTGGAGGCCAAGAAAATGCGAGCCGAAGCCTTGTTTGAAGAGTCGCATCAAAAGATTGCGAAAATTTCTTTTGAACGGGACAACGTGTTTCGGTCACTTAGTGAACTACACGTCACGAGTTCTTCGTTTCCGGAGATCATGAGAATGCTCCAGACTCAGCGGATTCAATTGACAATCGACCTCGCAGGAATCGAAGCGGTAGAAGACAAGCTGATGAAACAATCGGCTGAGAGCCAGCTTCAAGAGTCGGAAGAAGTGATTGAGACGCTTAAGGAAAACGTGGAGCTTTATGGTCGGTACTTTGACGCCATCGAAGCGCTTCGCAAACAAGGAACTGCGTCACAATCAGATGTCATGAGCCGCAAACTAAAACTCAATGAAGCCAAAGTCAAATTAGCTAGAGCAACGGCTCCTCGCAAAACTGAAGAGAATGACGAACTGTCGAGCGTTGCAATTGAGAAAGTCCAGAAGTTGGCGAAGCTCAATATGATCGAGAAATTGCTCGCAAAATATTACCGCGGCCGGCCCGTAGTTGAATCATTAAAGCAACTTGATTCCAAGATGGAGACCGAATTGTCGCGGCAAGCCCAGATCGAGCGGATGATTGACGAGTTGTCGATGTCCAACTTTGGCGTCAACGAAAAGGATTGAGAATTGGGGAATAGCCCGGCAAAACGGATTTGATCGGTGTCCCCCTCGCAATTTTCGAGCTTGCAGGTACATGCCCACGCAAGCGAGGAGCATGGCACCCAAAACTT
>CAZPTT010000025.1:9589-48857 GCA_964589435.1 uncultured Pirellulaceae bacterium | reverse complement strand
CAGACATCCTATCCGAGAGGGTTGGGATAAGCAAAAGCAACGCTTTAAAGATTGGAGACTACTTTGGCGTAGACCCAGTTTTCTTCTTGCGTGAATTGGCGATCGCATAACTCACGCACGATCTATGCGAGCATGTCATACGCGGAGGAAATGCTCTTTAGCGACATAACGTCCGCGATAACCGAGTCGCGGCAAAAAACTAAACTTCAAAAGCCGCCCGGCCCGCGACTTCGGTTCATCGAATTGTTATGCCACAACAACTAGCCGTGGGGGTGAGGTGTAACTGAAAGCTCAAGCACCTCGGAATGTCTCAAAAATTCTGCAAATTCATGGTCGCCCACATTATTGTCGCGTCCAACATCAAGTGATACACGCTTGTCATTACGGTGGATAGACAATGCGCCACCAAATGATGGAAAATAGCAATGTGCCCACTGATGGAGATCTTCTGTAGTGCCGTTTTTCATTTTGAAACCGCATAAGCCTAGGCTTGAAAAATGCGAAACTGTTTCGTCAAAATTCAATACTTGGGCATTTGAACTGGTATGCGAGGGGTGTTCGAATACAAAGCGGATTCTCTCGCCCCACGGATCATAGACAAGCCGATCCGACGTATTGCCAGAAAAAATAGCATTCTCAATTGCTTGAAATTCCTGACCGACCAGCACTATTTCTAAATAATCTGGCGCAGTAAAGATCGTACCATCAGGCTTAAACCAAAAATAACCTTGCAGTCCATTGCCACAGATACATGCGTCGGCAAAAAAACTCGCGTCAATATCTTCAAATTCTTTGAGAAAGGGTTTTGTTTGCTTGGTGTCCGCAAGACATTGACTGGGTGGATAAATGTCGAAAAGATTCGAAACTGTTCCTGCGCCGAAGTTAGTTGCTAGGCATCGATAAAACTCTGGCACATTTTTACCCAAGCGCGAAACGTCCGAATCAGAGATCCGGCGGTCGATTGGTGAATACGTGTAAATTTTGTCAATCATTTAGTGGCATATCTTGTAATTATACGCGGAAGTTCTCAGTGTAAGTACTCCGAACACCTCTTATCGCCGCACAAATAGATCTTCTGCGATGCTTATCGCTGAGTCAACAATCTTTCCTTGCTTTCGAATATCGCAGTTGCAAAAACTGGTGGAGCGTGAAGACATTGGACTCCCAAACCGATCTGCGACTCCGGACGCTTCAAGAATGCAGTGATTTACGAAACTAACTTCCAGTGTCCATACATCACTAACTCGGCGTTGACCAACGACACGCCAACCATCGACAAATGACGCCGCGACCAGCCCTACCTCTTGCGTGAAAGTAGAGCACGCTAGAATAGTGATTGCGCTGTAAAGACTATGACGATCAAGATAACGCTGGCAAGCCTCCAACGAAGAACTTCAGGCAAGATGATGACGACGGGATCGCCGGCACAATCGAAAACTGCGACACTGCGACCACACTTTTTAAAACCGACGACGAAACCAACGTAGTTAACAAAAAAAACAACATCCTATCTATTAGAAGCGAAACATCATGGGACTTGAGATGAAGCAGATTCGAAGCACCATGCCGCAAACAGGAACCGTAAAATGGATCGGTCTTCGATCCGTCAAACGAGGGCCCATCAATGTCGTCGATAAAGCACACGCGGACGACCAAGGTTTGTCCGGCGATTTTTTCAAAGGCCCGCCCAAGGCTCCCCGGCAAGTCACCTTGATCCTGGAAGAACACATCGAAACGATGGCCAAGATTCTTGGCCGAGACGCGATCGATCCGGTGCTTCTCCGAAGAAACATCGTCGTCTCGGGCATCAACCTGATGGCCCTCAAACAATGTGAGTTCCAAATCGGTGAAGCCGTTCTCTTCGGCACCGGCAACTGTGCTCCGTGCAGCCTGATGGAAGAGAATCTCGGACCGGGTGGCTACAATTCAATGCGCGGCCACGGCGGCTTGACCGCCTACGTCGTAAAACCGGGGCAAATCGCAATCGGTGATCAGATCAAACTGCTCACCGCCAGCGAGACAGCGGAAGAAGCTTAAAAAGTTTTTGCAGGTCCAACGTTTGGTCATGGCTATGTTACCAAGCGAAAGTTATCGGACTATCGCGATTCTTAGGCCGGCCTTTGACCCGACATTAGCCCGGCCAGAACTCTTGACGAGTTCCGCTACTGCAAAATTAAGCCTCGACGGACCATTGGATCATCAAAGATCATAAGACGTGCCGCTTGAAAACGTTATCCACGCTGTCGTTCCAATAACGTCATCATCATGAACCCCATCAAACAGCGCAGCTCATCGACCGGATCGACTTCGCCAAGTTTGTCGATGGTGTATTTACCTTCAAACATTGCCGGCCGTTTCTCAAGTCGCATCATTGGTTGGCTGGACGTCGACGTTAGCAAATACTTCGGATGAAATAAGTAGCCAGAGAACAAGCCAATAATCGGCAGCTCGCCAAAGAATGAATCGGCGACTTTGGCCATCGCATTCTCTTCATTGATCGTGCCCAAGTGCTGATCATTCTCATCGAGGAGATCGTAATTGGCTTTCCAGATAGAACGCATGCCCTTACGACGAAGTCCACCGAACTCCTCGCCGCTGGTGTCGAAGAAGTGGTAGTTCGCAGAAAAGTCGATGATTCGGTCGGCTTTGATTTCGCAAAGCTTCACCTGCTGGCTCTCGTCGCGAAAAACGTTGACAGCTTCCTTAAGCTTGAACATCTTCTGCTTGACGTAGCAGACGGTTTCCCCGTTCGCGTCGGTGACTTTGATCTGCGGGGCCAACGCCAGCAGCTTAAAATTCATGTCGAGCGGGTATTCCATTTGATTTCCTTTCGAAGGTTGTCTCCCAAAGCCAAGCTCCGGAAGAAGCATGCACTGGCAACTCCGACCAATGTACCCGATTGAAAGGAAATTAAAATCAAAGGGAAAGAAATACCAGCAAGAGAAACTCGAGCAAAAGAAATATCACAGCTGATCAGGTCGGATGGCGCTATTTCCGAATCGTGTCAGGAGGCGTTTCACCCGCAGGAACAAACTTCATCGACAGAGAGTTTACACAATGGCGGGTATTCTTTTCCGTATATCTTTCGCCGTGAAAGACATGCCCCAAGTGCCCATCGCAGTTTTCACACAAAATCTCAACACGCCGACCATCGGCATCAGTTTCGCGCCGAACCGCGCCTTCAATTTCGTCATCGAAACTGGGCCATCCGCAATGCGATTCAAATTTGTCGGTCGAGTTGTAAAGCGGAAGATTACACTGGCGGCAGATGTAAAGCCCGGCGGATTTATTATCGGTATACTCTCCAACGCCAGGTCGCTCCGTCCCTTTGTTGATGATAACGTAGGATTCCGCATCGGTTAATTTGTTGTACTCAGGTGTCATCGCAACTTTGTCCTCGGTATCGGTAGTTGAATTTGAATTTAAATTCGCTGCCTGATTGACGGTAGTGTCTTCCGCTCCGTCATCAGTAGTAGTTGCCGTCGACAGATTTGCGGTGTTGGCTGCCGCATTGGCAGGATCAGTTTCAGGCGTGGCGTCATTGCTGAAGCCGTAAAAGATGACCGCTCCAATCACAACGAAAAACACCAACATCAAGATCAAACGATTCATCGATTAAATTCCTCACTAAATTTCATCATTCGCCTGCGATTGGCTCCCAAGTCAGAATGCCCGACCCGAGACGCCGACCGGAAGTGTACTACGCCTGCTTCATCATCGACCAGAAACTCAACATCGTCAATAAATCTAAACATCAAGCTAGTAAATTCGTACGCCAGGTAACCTTCTTTTTCTTCGACTAATTTTACGCGTGAACTAACACGCGCGACGATTTGCTTGATTTTCTCGACCGCATCGTTTCGCTCGCCACTGAACGGCAAACTTTCCATTCGGTGCGTCTGGCGCTCTGTTTGTGTCGACACACAATTTGGCGAATCCGGACACTCAGCCAATTGGCCTTCCCGGACTCCTAAATTCGAAGGACGCGACGACGTCATACTTAAACCATAAAGTGCGATGATTGAAAAAGCGGCAACCAAGAGTAACTTTCGTTTCCAACGAGTATTTGATCGCTTCTTAAAGTTTTTGGCTTGTCCTGCGTCGCTTGAATCGAGACTGTCTTCGCCAGTTCCAATTGTCATTTTAGGATCGTGATTCTTTAACAACGAATTCACCAGTTAAATTTTTTAATCAAAAGAAGGTTGCCGCCAGGGCACCAACTAAAAGAACGACACCAACAACCATGGCCACTCCGATCAGGCTGCCGGTTTGGCCTGTTTCACAGGTGATCAGGCCAACCGACATTTCATCGAGTTTAGATTGTCGCTCGGAAGTCGATTCAAAAACGCAAACTTGTGTTCGCAATTCACGCCGCTTGATCCGTTCATCATCACGAACGACTCCAAATAACTCGCACCATTGACTGGAAAGTTTGGACGGATGCTCATCGCGAAAATCACTCTCGCCCGAATCTAAGTCAGGCTTGCTGAAGCCCCCGTTTTTCAAATCTCCGGCAGCGCTATTCTCATCTTCGTCCTCTCCCTGTTCGTCCTCTCGACGTTTAGCCAATACATCAAAACGAAAAACCTGTAGCCAGCCGGGACGTTTCAGGGCATGTAATTCGAGGTCATGGAGTTGAGCACTGTTGCCAAAAAATCCGTTTTCATCAAGCCAATTCCGAATGTCTTTTTCTGTCACTCGATTTCCGAAAACCTTTTTTACCATTATTTTTTCCACTAGGCCTGAATATCCATTCCTTACGTTGATTCAAACGCCATTGCGCATTTGAGTCACCGTGTTCGCTATTTAGAGTGCTGTTTACAAATTTAACTGTGAACTGCAAAATTGGTTAACGCGTTTAAGGAAACGACTTTTTGAAATGGATGGGATTCCAATGCGAAAGATCGATTTGTCTGCTGCGTTGATTCGCAGAAATGAAAAAAACGGGGTACGTTGGCTTGCGCGTGCCTCCACGTCTAATCCTTTTCTAACGTTCGTCATCGGCGATCGGCTGGAAAAAGAATCGTTTCGCGAAACTGCAATACGAGAGGTTGCCTGGGAGCTGGATCTCGACCGGCACCGCGACTTTTTGGTTTCCAATATGGCCCAATTGAATCTTGAATTCGTTGATCAGATTCCCAACCAATTTGATAAAACGCATGTGGTCGTGTCGTTTTACAATGTCGAAATTTACCGCAAAGAAGTCATTGATCGTTTGCGTGACGACGCCAACAACATCTGGGTTACCTCGGAAGAAATTTGCAGTGGAGTTACAAGGCATGGCCAACGATTCGATCCGCTCGTGCCTTATTTGATCAATCGTTCGAACGTTATTCAGTTTTCGGAATCCTCCAAAGAATCTTAATCTGGATTCCCGGAGTGGCGATGCAATCGCTCGCTTGCCAATCGAACGTAAGCCAATCGAACGTAAGCAACGGGGCTTCGCAGCTCCAACGGTTCGGCTTGCGTGGACGCTCAAATATTCTCGCGAAAAAGCTGGTCGATAATTGGGTTTTCATGGGGAAGCCAATTGGGATCGATCACCGCTCCGGCCTCGATTAGAGCCGCTGCAGTTCCCAAGTGATCGGTTCCTGTTTTCCAACTGTGAATACTTCCGTAGCCACAGCAACTCAGCGGCGTTCCGCCAAATGCATTCTTCATCTCAAGTGGTGGCTTCGAATCGCGCTGCAAAAGTAGCTCAACAATTTGACGGTGCCCATGAAAGGCGGCTCGATCAAGCGGCGTCGAATGATCGTCCCCGGGCAAATGAGGATCAAAACCGACGTCAAGCATCGTCTTCACCACGTCGAGCCGGCCATCCCACGCCGCTCTTGCCATTTCGCGACGCTCGATCTCATCAAGCTGCCCCATCAAACCGGTGGTCTGGTCGATTGTCTTTTTAGCAGCAGCCGTATCGCCGGCCCAACATTGAGCCAGAAATTTTTGCTTAACGGGGCTCCGGTCAAGCAAGAATTGATAGATCGTGGGTTGTCCGAGTGCTCGCGCGACGGCGAGCGGTGTTGCTTGCGATTTCAGCTTCCAAAAATAGATGTGTCGATCGGCCCGAGGATCAATCGCTTTGGTATGGGGGCAACTTCCGACGCGCGACGCCAACGCCAGAGGATCGGCGTTGATGACTTGTTGCGCGAGAGTCGTGTCGCCCAACGCAGCCGCCATGAAAATATCGGGCTTGGCACCAGCATCCAGTAGCCGGCGGCATTTGTGCGAATTGGTGACGGCGTATTGCGCAGCCGTTGCCGAATGATCCAGGCAACGCGTTTCCAATTCTGCTCCATGCTCAAGCAAAATATCGACAACCGAAATAGCAGCCACATGGAGTGGCGTCTGCCCATCGCCACCTCGATGATTGACGCAACTCGGATCAGAGGACACCATCTCTAAAATCACATCGGTTCTTGCCAGCGCCGCTGCAGAATTGATGTCCAAGCTCGCACCTCGATCAATCAACAAATCTGCTTGTTGCTGGGGCGCGCCATCAAGTACACCATAAGATCCAGCCCACCAACTTGAGCGGGCGTTGATGTCGGCTCCAAATTCAAGCAAAACATCGACGATTGCAATGTTGCTTTTCGAGGCAACGATGGCGGGGCAGTCAAACGAGAACCAAGGCTGATCAACCTGTCGCTGAAGTTCGCCATCGGCCTGCAACAGCGATTTCAATTCTGCAGCGTCGCCGGCTTTGACGAGGCGAACGAATTTCGCTTCGGCTTCGGTCGCTGGTGCTAATTTACAAAATGGTTCGGGCATTTCCAGGTCGCTTCAGTGAATTCATCCCACTGGATTCGTCCATTGAAGGAGATTCAATGAGCAAGTGGTGAACGTGGATTTGTGACCGGTGAATTATCATCTGCCAGCGGATCCAATTTGGCATGAATCTAATAGTGTGGCGGCTTTTCGTCTTCCGCTTTACGGACTTGAGGCTCAATCGAATGTTGTTGCGATTCAAGCTTGTCAGTCACCCGCTGCAACATTCCAAGAACCTCATCCAGTCGGCTACCGTTCTTCAGCACCATTTGATTGAGTGAATCGTAGTCGTTTTGAAGATGCATCAGTGCAAGCTCCAATTTCGTCAGCCGGTCCGCATCGGTCTCTTGAGAATTTTTCATCGTGGAATCGGGTTCGCAATCCTGTGGTGTGATGCCGCGTTGGCTCCTTCAGGTTACGTCAATCTCGACCAGCAATCTAGTGGATCGTCATTCGACATGATTTTGGTGAATCAGCGATAGAGGTCGCTAACGCGGGTGAGTGAAGCTCTTTTATCTCACGCTGAGCCAATTCATCGGAACATGTTCTGCTTAGGAATCATGACATTCTGAATCATAATTCAGAATTGGCTTGCATCTCAGGCTTGAAGAAAGCATGCCCACGCAAGCGAGGAGCATGGCACCCGTTAGTCAGTGATCTTTGGTGCTGATCTTTGGTGCTGATCTTTGGCGCTGGAGACCGCATGAACTTATTGGCAAACGGCTAGTATGAGCTTGTCGGTGTGGCTGAACCGAATGGTAAACAGCTTCTCAGGTTGAAAACATGCGGTCGCCGTTTCCGCCGAGTCTTGACAGGAATCATGCTGCGCATGGCTTCCAGCTTTCCGAAACACAACAAGCGATCGCCCGGTTCCAAGGTTCGCTTGAGACGTGGATTGGGAATCACAACGGTTCCACGGTACAAAGTCAAAACATTGATATCAAGTTCCGACAGTCCGGCTTCATCGATCGTCTTGCCCACGAAATCGGAACCCTCTGGAATGTGAATCTCGGTGACTCCATAGCCACGGCTGACAGTTAGCCGTTGTCGCAAATCAATTTCTGGAAAGTCAACTTGCGCGGCGATGTAGTCGATTACAGCGCCCGCCACATCGAGCTGCGTACACGTCTCAATTCCCTGCAAACCGGGAGACGAGTTGACCTCCATGATCTGCGGCCCATCATTGGCCTCCAACATGTCCACGCCGGCGATCCGCAAACCCATGATCTGAGCGGCACGAACGGCTGTCTCTTGGTCTTCCTCACTAAGTTGCACGATCTCAGTTTGGCCGCCGCGGTGAACGTTGCTGCGAAATTCGTTACCCTGGGCAACGCGTCTCATGGCCGCCACGACTCGATCACCGACCACGAACGCACGAATATCACGGCCTTTGCTTTCGGCCACGAATTTCTGCACCAAAACATTTTGACGCGTCGATTGCATCGTCTCAATAATCGCTTCGGCTACTTTGACCGTCTCAGCCAAAATCACTCCGACGCCTTGCGTGCCCTCTAACAGTTTGATCACCACCGGCGCGCCGCCGACACGTTCGATCGCAGGCAAGACGTCACGACGACTGCGCACAAATGTCGTTTGAGGAATTCCAATATTGTGACGACTGAGAATCTGAGTGGAGCGGAGTTTATCGCGAGAGTTGGCGATCCCTGCCGAGCCATTGGCACAATAGACATCCATCTGCTCAAACTGACGAACGACCGCAGTACCGAAGTAGCTGATCGAGGCTCCAATCCGAGGCAAAACCGCATCGTATTGGCTAAGCCTTTTGGAGCGAAAGAAAAGTTCGGGGTTTCCCTCGGCCAAGTCGATTGAGAACTGAAGCGTGTCCAGAACTCGGACTGAATGCCCGCGGCGTTCGGCTACATCCACCAAACGCTTCGTGCTGTAGCAATTTCGACTGCAGGATAAGATCGCAAGTTTCATGGACGACCGAAATTGAAAATGTGCGGTTAAAAATGTGCTACTAAGACAGAAGCACATTGGCAGGAACAAGACTTCAGTGGATCGCTCTTAAAAGCTCATCGTAAGTGGCTCTCCAACTTCCAACTACCTCGACTTCTTCTTTTTGAGCTTGCCTCCGTAATAGGAGTTACCTGCATCAAGAAGAAAACGACTTCGAAAAGCCTCTCGACCGAGTAACATGCGGAACCCCATGTCGCTTCGATCGGTGAGCGTTAACTCGATCGGCCATTCTTGCCGCATCAAACGGATGCTGGTAATGATGACCGGGCGAACATCAGTCTGCCCGTTGGAGCTACGAACCTGTCGAAACTCATGCACGGGAACGAACGTTTCCACCACTTTCGTTGTTCGACGCTGAACTGGGTAAATCTTGAATCGAACATATTCTTCGCCTTCATGATCCTCGATATTCATGTCAAACGCGTGTATCGAAGAAGACCGAGCACCGCTGTCAATCTTGGCCTTGATTCGTCCAATTCCTATTTCCGGTAGAGTCAACCATTCTCGCCATCCAATGACAGGAAGTTTTCGGGAGAGTTCACGTCGCATATTTTATGTCTCAGAAGAAATCAGGTTCACTCTAAAAAACAATCCGCTTCCACGCTCAAACTGAAGGCTTCCGCCAAAAGATGCAAAAATTCTTTAACGTCGTCGCGGGCGTTTGCCGGCCAGAACGCGCAAATTTACTGGGCTTTAAAACTGGATAACCGAAATCGCAGGCGGCGTTAAGGCTTCCGGCACAATTCACCGAAACGCTTGACGAGTTCCACTACAAATTTCGCCTCTACCAAGCGGAACGCGTTAGATCAAAGCCGTCATAAAAAGACCTGCCCAGATCGGGCTTACTGGACACTATCACCGGCGGTTTCCAGCTGAGTTTCCCCTGAGCCCACTTGCACGACTTGAAATCCAAGACGCCTGATCGTCGCCTGCACTTCCGCAAGTTGCGAATCTCCAACGACCGTTGCTTTGCCCGATTTTAGCTCAACCTCAACGAACTCAACACCAGCCAATTGGTTAATCGCTGATTCGAGTTTACTAACGCAGCCGCCGCAAGTCATTCCCTCAATCTGCAACTCTGTTTGGCTTGAATCAGAACCCAATTGACTCCGCTGAGTTCGGCGGCGAAAACGAGCAACCACACTCCCGGTAACGAAATAGCCAACCATCAACAAAAGCAAAATGGCACTTAAAATCGACCACCAATTTTCGTGATCATGGACATGACCACTGGTCGCCGAAACGTCGGCGGACAAAAGCCAATCAAACATCCAGGCGAACGCCATGCTGCCCAAAACAATCGTGGCCAAATAGACCACCAATGTTCGCAGGCCAAACCGGCCATGAATGGCTCCCATCGTGGTCACATTCGTAGCTGGCCCGGCCATCAAAAAAACCAACGCCGCAGCCGGCGGCAGCCCGCCAGTTACCAACGCCGCAGCAATAGGGACCGAAGCCGTCGCACACACGTAGAGCGGTGTCGCCACGAGCAGTACTAGAAACATCGATGGAATCAGCCCCCACGCACCGACAACCTCAAACCATTGCTGAGGAATGTAGCTTTCGATGCCGGCTGAAATCAACACACCGACCAGCAGCCAAATCCAAATTGATCGAAAGATCTCAACACCATGAAACCAGACGCGAAGAAAGGCAGGTTGATCCAGGTCGTCTAGTGTGTGTGAGTGAACAGCATGTGAATCCGAACCGCATTCATGCTCGTTCAAAATTTGCAGTTTGCCGGGTGACTCAGATTGCTCGATTGTCGGCGGTGTGCTCTCCGCTGCTGCCCCTTCAACCAACCATCCCCCGACGACTCCGGTCACTGACGCTGTCACCATTTTGAAAATCGCAAACGGCCAACCAAAGAATGACGCGCTGACCAATATTGAATCAATGCCTGTCTGCGGAGTACTAATTAGAAACCCAACAGCCGCTCCATTGCTGGCCCCCTGATTTTTCAAACCGATACCCGCAGGCACTACGCCGCAGGAACAAAGAGGGAGAGGAACGCCAAGCAGCACGGCTTTAACGACTCCACTAAACCCGTGAAACTTGCGGCGGATAAATCCGGCCGGCAAAAAGACGTGGAGCATGCCCGATAAGAACATCCCCAGCAACATCCAGGGAGCCAATTGGCAGAGTACGTTCCAACACGCAAATATCATGAACCATTCTCAATAAACAATCACTCGCTCGCTTTCAAAGCAAGCCCAACAGACCCGGTGAAGAATCAGGTAAACGGAAAGCAAACGGAGCCAAGCAAACGAAGCGAATCCAACTATCAAAACCGGTCATTCCAGTTGGTTGATAATACGCAGCCAAGGTGTCGTGCCCAAGCCTCGATGTCAGGTCAATGCGACATTCGCAAAGCATACCTTAAAAGAGGCTCGCATTGCCATCTCGATGATTTGGTAATTGGGGCCACAAATCAAACGTATTTTCAGCGTTCGACTCCCCCCTTCTCAATAATTGTCAACGATGCCGAAACAATTCGCTTCACCAAAAACAAGACGCTAAATTCGCAGGACAGTGGTAAGACTCCGGCACTTGGCTGGACACGACGTTTCGTCAAATCAGCCGTAACGGAGGCAAGTTGACCGAACCACGCCACTTCAAAACAATATTTGCGTTCCGAAATTCACTGCTTGCCGTTAGAATTAGGGCTCCGAAAACTTCATAGAAACGCCCACCGGGCGTTGATTCATTTTCACTCCTTGCTTCTCACCAACAGTATCCAACTGGCGGGTTTAGCAATGGAGAATTAGCAAAGCGAATCCCTGGAAACTTTTTCACCAAAGACAAAATGACTTCGAAAACGCACTCGAAAAAATCAGCCAAAGAAACAGCCGTCGAGAAAACGGCCGTCTCTCTCGAACACGTTGCCAACGAAATCGTTGCTTCGTCAAAGTTCCCTGAAAGCTCGGCCTCTCATGCTGCGCCGATTCCAGAATTCGATTCACTTGTTGAGATGCTCAATCGGCTCAAGGCGATCGTCTATCCGGGCTTCCGCTCGAACGAGTCTTCACCGGATGTAATGCTGAACGACCTTCGAGGCCAGTTGGTTGACGCTCACCAAAACCTCGCCCGGCAAATTGCGATTGCAATCGCGAGACACTTTGAAGCTTGCGAAGATCTTGAGCACGCCGACTGCGGCCAAAGCGGAACAATGACGCTCGAAAAGCCCGACTGCGTCGTCGAACATAGTAAGCAGATTGCCACCGAGTACATTTCCCGCTTGCCTCGCATTCGCGAATCGTTGCTGACCGATGTACGAGCCGCGTACGTTGGTGATCCAGCCTGCAAGAATCTTGACGAGGTCATTTTATGCTACCCAGGCTTGGAAGCGATCACCGTCTATCGACTCGCGCATGAATTGCATTTATTGCAAGTGCCATTCTTGCCTCGCATGATGACGGAATGGGTGCATGGGCGGACCGGAGTCGATATTCATCCCGGCGCGACGATCGCGAATCACTTTTTCATTGACCACGGCACGGGAGTCGTCATCGGTGAGACTTGCGTCATTGGCGAGCATGTCAAAATCTATCAAGGCGTGACGCTCGGCGCGTTGAGTTTTCCTCAAGACGAAATGGGAAAATTAGTCCGGGACTCGAAACGACATCCGACGATTGAAGACAACGTCGTCATCTACGCCAATGCGACCGTCCTTGGCGGAACTACGGTTGTCGGACAGGATTCCGTAATTGGTTCTAGTGTCTGGTTGACACATAGCGTAGATCCTTCGACGACTGTGATCATGGAAAAACCCAAATTGCGAATGCGAAATCAGATTCAGAAAAGCGCCTTTGAACCTCCGATGGACTTCCAGATTTAGCGAACGTCCGGAATGAAGGGCAGGACTGACAAAAGACATGGGCAAGGCCAATCTTTTAAGTTGCCTGGCAAGCCATCAAACAGAAAAATAGATTCATAAGGACAGCTTGACGTTCAGCGTTTTTCCTCTGAGCAATCTTTCTGTCCACCATTATTATCAGCCGATCCACTTAAGCTTTAGCCGACTTGGTAACCAACGTGACTACAGACAATCAACCCATTGATTCCGATCCTCAACAAGAACCACTTAGACAAGCATGGCTGCACGTCCATGTCCCGAAGGCCGGCGGTTCGACATTGCGACAGTTGATGAACCGGAATTTTGGCAAGAAGCATTACTACAACTCCAATTCACTATTGGAAACGAAGCAATACACCCGTTCCGATGCCAGTGAGATCATCCGCTGTCATCCAGCCGTCAAATGCCTGAGCGACCACAAACTGTCACTTGACCTGCCGTTTGAACATGAGCACGCCCGGGTGTTCGCACTTAGCTACGTTCGCGACCCCGTTGAGCGGTTTATCTCACGATACTTTTTTCATCGTCATCATGAAGAAGTCAATTGCATTGCCCAGCGAACAAGTTTTCGCGAATTTATCGATGCTGAATTGGTGCGCAATGAAGTTCACCCACAAACCAATAGCCAGATCTACTTCCTTAACGGAGGGCAGTCATCAACGGACATGACGGTGATTCACGATGCGTTAGCGACAGGCAAAGCCTTCTTGTTCCCGATCGAGCGATTTGACGAATCATGCATTTGTCTGGAACGGCTTTTTCAAAATACATTTTCGGATTTGACTTACGTTCGAACTAACGTCTCCAAGAAAGACGCCCCAATTTCCGATGAAGAACGCCAACTAGCGAAGCAATATTTGGAGCCGGATTACCCGGTGTTTGAGTTAGCCAACGAGTTTCTCGACAAGACTTTGGCCACAGCGTTTCATTCTGACGACGATCGCGATTCGACATTGGCTCAGTTCAAAGAGCGTTGCTCGCGACGCTATGACAACTTCTACCCGCCTGTTGGCAAAGGCGAACCCGTACCCCCCGTCGGCTCGCAGCCGCCTCCAACGAAACCGATTCCAGAATCGCAGCCCGATCAATCAACCGCGCCGACCGAAGTCGACCCAAAATTTGCTGACAAAACGAAGCCAACACTGGAAACCAAGCCAACTCTCGAAGCCAAACCGACTTTGCCTCCGAGAGAGCCCGAATAATAGAGCGGACGAGTTAAAACCCGAGCCCTTTGGTCTTGGTTTGAACGCGGCAGACTCGGTCGCTGGACGTGATGTAAAGAACAGACCCGTCGCCGCCGAAGGCGCAGTTAGCCGTTGGTTTGCCCATCATGATTCTGCCGAGCAGTTTTCCGTCCGGCGAAATGATCAGCACGCCACCGGGGCCAGTTGCCCAGAGATTGCCATGAATGTCGATTGCCATTCCATCTGGCATGCCTGGATCGCCGGCTTCGGCAAACTCGATTGAATTGAAAAGCGTTTTGCCTTCGTTGTTCGTCGTGCCATCCTCTTTGATCGCGTAGGCTTGATAGATCGGGGCAGGGCGGTGTGATTGCGCGACGTAAAGCGTTTTTTCATCAGGCGAAAGGCCGATGCCGTTGGGTTTTTCTAGCTCTTTGGTCAACAGAGTAACGGTGCCCTCAGGATCCATTCGATAGACACCGCAGTAGTCAATTTCTCGTTTGGTTTTGTCTTTAAGCCCGTAAGGTGGATCCGTGAAGTAGATCGCGCCGCTTGAATGAACAACGAGATCATTGGGACTGTTGAATCGCTTCCCGTTGACTCGTTCAGCAAGCGTGGTTTTAGAGCCATCTTTTTCGACTCGGTAAACCCGACGGTTGCCATGATCGCAAACCAGCAACCGGCCTTCGGCGTCTTGATAAAGGCCATTGGATCCGGGCTCCGATTCTGAACTTTCACCGTCGTAGCCGCTGGGATCCATGAATACCGAATGGCCTGATTCTGGGCTCCACTTGTGAATCTTGTTTCTAGGTACATCGGAAAACAACAGATGCCCCTCGCCTTTGATCCAGACCGGCCCCTCGGTCCATTGATGACCAGTCGTGAGCACTTCGATCTTCGATTCAATATCGAGCAGTTCAGCCAAGCCAGGATCCGATTGTTCGATATGTCCAACGACTTCCGGTTCGTCAGCGGTGGCCGCTGCAGGCTCAAGCTTTGTCTTTTGAGCATGCAAAGTCGGCAACGAGCCAAACGAAATAGAACAAAACAAAATCGCAAAGGCGAGTGAAATTCTTGACAGCATGTGGTCGTCCAGGAGTTGTGTTGTGATGAATCAACGTGGGAAAATTATAAGGCATAACAATTTGTCGAGCGAATTGAATTTTTCTTGATTGGACCCGCGGTTACACTGATGCCACGCTGTTACTTGATTTGCGGCGCATGTTGAAGCGACTGCTCGAGACCACTAATCCTCACAAATCAGGAGACTGCTCGGCCAACGCCACCGAACATCCCGGAGGGATTGCAGCCATTAGCCGTGGGTTGAGTGAAACGACACCCGGGTTGAGTGAAACGACACCCACGGATCACGTTGGCATGACTTTTGACCCCGAAGGTGGTCACAGCTAGATTTTCTTCGACACCCTCCGGGGTCGCCCAAGAGCACATCATTACCGGGGGTGTTCACTGCGTTCAACCCTCGGCCACAAGCTGCAATCCTTTCAGGATAAAAATTGATAGTGGTGTTCACCGAGAAGTCTCCTAATCGGCGCTAATATGACTTAGTAATGTACCGGTGTATTGCAAATCGTCACCAAACTTTGGTTTCTTCATTAGTGGGGACAAACGGTGATTAGCGTTCTTCAATTTCCTCGTGCAGGTCGCGTCATTTTCTTAAGCTTTCGCAGACGGGCCACCTGCCAGCCAAGCAACAAAACGGACCAGCCAATTCCACTGACCAAAGCGCCAATCCAACAGAGTATTGGCTGATAGAAAATTTCGATTTCGAATTCACCTGGGTCAAGTAGCACACCTTGATGGTAGCTTCCGAATTGTTTCATTTGCTTAACTACTTCCACACCGGTCGTAACATTTCGAATTCGTGCAAACCAATTGCCGTCGTAGATTGAGTTATGCATCAACCAACGCTTTTGTTCAGTCTCGGCCAAAACTTGGAAACGATTACTTTTAAACTCGACTAACTCACAATTCCAACTAGGACTGTGATCAGCTTTCGGTGGCTCATTCCTATTGAACCCATTTATATATGTGAGCTCGGCGTTGGGTGTTTCAAGTTGCGCTGAAAGAAAAACGAATTGAGACTGACTTTCGATCGGATTCAGTTTGGCTTCGTACTTCTTTGGGGAGTCGGAAAATATAAATTCAGCATCGCAACAAGGTTCAAACAGCTTAGACCGAAACTGTTGCAATGAGTTCTTCTTCGCTCCTGCCATCCAGCGCCCTTTGAATGGCTGCCTCCGATGGTAGTCAAACTGTTCAGATCCCATTTCCAGCAAAAGGATTTCATATTTTTCAGGCCATATCGAGGTGAAGCTTCCAATCAAACGCAAACCATCTTGCTCTAGGTGTTGCTTGGGGAACAAAGTTTCACGCTGCCACAAAATGACTTGCTTCAATCGGTTTGGCGAGCTCGACGACGCCCAATCGGGTGGTTCATTCCCATCCCGACTTCGAAAAACCGAAAGCGGCCCAACTCGAATCGCTTCGTGCTTCAACTGCGACTCCAACTCTTCCAAACACTTCGTTTTTCCGCTAATCCCCGAAACAGAAGTCTCACTCAACATCCACTGATTGGCCATACTCAAATCGATGGCTGTAATAATCAGAATGAATCCCAACGCGAACGATCCACGCTTTCTTGCAGCGTAGAACCTAATTGCCAATAGCGTCACACATAGAACAATCAATGCTTGAACCAGTCCGAACATGATTCCGGCCCTGCTTCCCTCAACATCGAATGGGCCAAATAGCGCGCTGGCTGGGATTCGCTGAAAGAACTCTTCGTTCATTCCAAACAGCATGAACAAGAACCCGACAACGGTCGCTACTGAAACGAGTATCGCGATTTTTCCGTTAATCAACGAGCGGAAGTCGCGTAGTTGAATGCCCGCCAGCAACGAAAGGGCTAAGCTCGCGATTACAAACAACTTTGCCGGATAACGGAAAGCATAATACTTTGGCAACAGCATCGTCAGCATCCAATAGAACCCGCCGACTTGCGGGCCCAATTCCGTCATCTGACGATTGATGGGCAAGAACTCATTGATCGTCCAAACGGCCCCATACCAACCGAACGAAGCGATGCCAAAGAACAATGCGACCCGTGTCAGCCAAACGTGTTTCCGTCGCCGTCCCCAAATTCGCATGCCGCCCATCGCGATTAGCACCGTCAGCAAACCTGCATACAAAGACGGCACCCAAACTCGATCGGCTCCCGGCAATCCATCTGTCCAGCGTTGGTGAATCGGAAACATTTTTCCCGACGCGTTCGGCCAGAATAGCTCGGCGATTGTCCAAGGCGGCTGGCTGAATTGGTAGGCATGATCCTGAACTGTAACGACTGGCCCTGATCTTGTCGCTGAACTCACCGAGACAGTTAATTGCGCTATCGATATTGAACTTGCCGTGCCACCGGGCTCACCTAGCAGAGTTTGACGAACTCCATCCAGCCGGTTTGAAAATGCGTCTGGATCGCCTTTCAGGACGTCTAAAATGCCTGAACCTCGCCCAGCGGATTGGGAGATCATTGAAAAAACCTTACCCTCCGCTTGCTGACGATCAGCTTCCTCCTGTTCGCTTTCCACTAGTTCGCCGAATAATCCGTAAACATTGACTGCCGAATTTGGATTGGTTCGCTCGCTTTGTTGCGACCATTCATAGGTTGGCAAAATTTGCGCCAGCGCCAGAATCGACGTCACGGCGACCATCAAAACCAGCTTACATGTCGCCCCGATTGCCCAGCGGTAGGCTCCAACTTTAGAGCGATCAACATTCTTACGACGCCTCCGCCTGCGCCGGAAAAACTCGCCAACAATTGTCGCGCTCGCGATCAAGCCAACATGGTAAACCATCTGTGGATCGCCACCGAGAATCATCAGCGCACAACACACACCAGCCGCGACCGACCACCGCCAATGGCCAGTCCTCACCATCAGCCAAACAGCGCCTAACGCGAACGGCAGCCAAGCAGCACTGACCAAATAGATCACGTTCGTAACACTAAACAGCACGCTGCCTCCGAATGCATACGAAAACCCCGCAAGCGCTGCTCCTCCACGATTGGCCCGCAACTTTCTCGCGCACCAATACGCCCCGGCACCGGCTATTGGAATATGGATTGCCAAATAGATCCCGTAGCGTGCTGGATAGCTTAAAAAACGACAGAAGAAAACCAGCTTGCCCGGATAGAACACACTGCTGGTTCCATCACCGACGACTGGCATTCCAAAATTGCAATACGGATTCCAAAGTGGGATTTGACCAGACGCCCATTGAGCATCAATCCACTTGAATAGTGGATAATAAAGATACGCCGAATCCCTAAAACCGACGACGGTTTGTCCGCTCATCATCGGCCAGAACATCCACGCCCAGACGCCGAGGAAAAGTCCCATCGGCCAGCAACAAGCCGTCCAGTCAAGCCACCGGCTCACAGTCGAATTCTTGTTTTCTTCGATCAAGATTTTCTTTCGACTCAAAATGACCGAGTAGTTGGCAACATGTTTTTGCTGCTAGAATAGTGACATCATCGAGCGAATGCCAAGTTGATTCGCTTTGCCATTTTATTCTAGCGGAGAAGCAATGTGGGTTGGCTGATTGGTTTGGGAATCATTTTGATTCTATTGATCGCACTTGCGATTCATGACTTGTTTCAAACACGGCATCCTATTCTCCGAAACTTTCCGATCGTAGGACACGGAAGATATTTCCTGGAAGAACTTGGCCCGAAACTCCGTCAGTATATCGTTGCCGGAAACGACGAAGAAAGACCGTTTACTCGCGACCAACGACACTGGGTTTACCGTTCTGCCGACAAAGAGAACAACTATTTCGGCTTCGGCACCGACAACGATCTTGAAAATTCTCCCAACTACCTGATCGTCAAACAAACATCGTTTCCGGTTCACGACATTCAACCGGAAGATCCCAAGTACGATCCGAGCTACCGAATTCCTGTCGCCAAAATCCTTGGCGAGGCTCGCAACAGAAAACACGCGTTCCGTCCTGAATCCATCGTCAACATCTCAGCCATGAGCTACGGCTCGTTGTCGGCAGCGGCCGTCGAAGCCATGAACCGCGGCGCAATGATTGCTGGCTGCATGCAAAATACAGGCGAAGGCGGTGTCTCACCTCATCACGGACACGGCGGGGATTTGGTTTGGCAATTGGGAACCGGATACTACGGCGCTCGACAAGCGAATGGCCGCTTTGACGAATCGATGTTTCTTGAAAATTGCGACAAATACAACGTGAGAGCTGTCGAGGTAAAGTTAAGCCAAGGTGCGAAGCCAGGACGTGGCGGTGTTTTGCCTGGCAACAAAGTTACGGCTGAAATCGCGAGGATCCGAGGTATCGAAGTCGGCAAAAGCTGTCTCTCTCCAAACTCGCATTACGAATTTTCTAACGTCGACGAGATGCTGGATTTCGTCGAACGATTGGCTGACATTTCCGGATTGCCAATCGGAATTAAATCCGCCATTGGCGAAATGGATTTCTGGCGTGACCTGGTTCAGTTGATGCAGTCAGGTGAGCGCGGGGTCGACTTCATTGCGGTTGACGGAGGAGAGGGTGGAACGGGTGCGGCTCCGCTTACTTTTGCGGATCACGTTTCGCTTCCGTTCAAGATCGGGTTCAGCCGTGTGTTTCGAGAGTTTGCTGAATGTGGGTTGCACGAGAAAATCACTTTCATCGGTTCGGGCAAACTTGGATTTCCGCAAGAAGCCTTGCTAGCGATGGCAATGGGGTGCGATATAATTAACGTGGGACGAGAAGCGATGATGGCCGTTGGCTGTATCCAAGCTCAAATATGCCATACCGGCAAATGCCCAACTGGCGTCGCGACACAGAACAAATGGCTCATGCGCGGCCTCGACCCAACCGACAAAGCCGCCCGACTGGCGAACTATATCGTTACACTTCGCAAAGAGCTAACTCAACTTTGTCACAGTGTGGGAACGATTCACCCTGCCATGGTCACGTCCGACAGTTTTGAAATTCTTCACGATGGTTTCGAAACACGAAGCGTCAAAGAGTGCTTCCGCCTCCAAGGCATTGCAACCATCCCGTCAGAGGATGATCGAAACGCGATCGCAGACCTCATGAAAAATCTTCCCACTTCGTAGTTTCTGGCAAAAGCCATTTGTCCATTAATTCGAGGTTTCTCTCGGTCAACTCGCGGCACAACACGGTGGTTCGACACGACTCGAAAAATCCAACTTTATTGGACTTGGCAAAATGATCATTGGACTTTCATTCCTCACAACGACAGCCCTTTGCTTCACCGTGATATCCATCGTTAGCTTTGTGATCGCGACCGGGTTGGATTCGTCGGCCGGACCCGATCTCTTTGATGAATCCATGGAAATACCTGATGCTACCGACGTCGAATTCTTGGCTGACTTGCCCGATGAAATTCCACATGAAGTCGCGTTGAAAGTCCGGCGAGCTGTCGCTTTTTCTGCTTGGCTGGATGCTGATGAAATCTGGCCAGAGACGACGATGACCGAGCTTCAGCAAACCTGCGTTCACAAGACTGAACCTTTCTAAAACCGAAACCGACTAAACACCGAACCAAGCCCCACCATGAATGAATCAATTGAGTTGACGGTCGCGCGACAAGCTGCTGCTGCTGCTGCAAAGATCACAACCAAATATTTTGCGAACCTCTCAACGGCGGGCATCGAAACCAAATCGAAAGACGACGCCTATCAGGGCATTGTGACTCAAGCTGACGTCGAAGCCGAGCAAGCGATTATCAACGCGATCAAGACGGACTTTCCAGACCATGAATTCATGGCCGAAGAGGAGTTCTCCGAGCAAATTAGCGCTGAACATCTTTGGATCATTGACCCAATCGATGGCACGAACAACTTCGCTCATGGAATTCCGCATTACGCCATTTCAATCGCCTACTATCGCGATGGAGTGGCTCAATGCGGCTGCATCCTCAGCCCACAAACGAACGACGAATTCACGACGGAGAAGGGCAGGGGAGCCTGGCATAATGGAAAAGTGGTTCGAGTCAACCAGCACTCCGTTTTACAAGACACGATGCTCGCCGTCGGATTCTACTACGATCGCGGCGCAATGATGCGCGCGACGCTCGATGCCATTGATGAACTTTTTCGCCAGAAGATTCATGGCGTCCGGCGGATGGGAACGGCGGCACTGGACATCGTTCAGGTAGGGCTGGGTCGCTTTGGCGGATATTTCGAATACCAACTTTCGCCATGGGATTTCGCAGCGGCGCGATTGTTTCTCGAAGAAGCCGGCGGCAAGATCACGACTTGTGATGGTGACAAATTGCCGCTGGAGAAAACATCCGTATTGGCGACCAATTCTTTGCTTCACGATTCCATGCTGGAAATCGTTCGGAAACATGCAAACTTCGGTTAATCTACTTCGTTCGGCTGACCTAAAACGACTTGCGAATCCTTAGCAACAAATCATTCAATCCACCTCGAGAGGATGGCTCGTTGGGCAACTGAGAATTTTCGCCCGCTTGCTCCAACAAATCCAATAGTCGATGAACTTCAGTTTCGTGAAAAGACATGTCGACCTCAGGCAACGTTTGCTTTTCCTTTCCGTGAATCTTTGCCTCAATCAGATCCGGTACAAACGGAAGCTTAAACTCTTCATTCAGCTCGATCAGATTAGCGTTCAATATCCCGCTTCGCATCAAGTGGATTCCAGTCAGAAGCACTCGATAGGTATAAAGAAGGGGCTTAATTCTGGGCGGGTTTTCTTTGCCAAAAAGTCGCCACTGGTTGCGCCCAAAGCCTAGATAATGATGTACGTGATGGCTGGTGATACAGTCTTTGCCCAACGCGATTAACTCTTCGTGCCACGGCGAACTACGAATCACAAGCGGCGAAAACAGTTGCTCAAGCACGTAACCGTTGCGTCGCAACATCATCAAGAAAAACTTCTTGGCATCGTGGGTAACCAAGTCAATCTCGCGCGCTTCTTTGAAAAATGTATTGTCCAATGTCTCATCGAAGCGATCCAATCCATGCAACTCATCAATGGTCGCGCAATGCACACCACGCAAATCGAAATCTGAATCGGGCGAAGGAAATCCGTAGAGATGCGCGCCGCTTACGGTTGCAAAAAGAAGTGGCCGCGGATGATCGTCGCAAACCGTTTCTAGAAGAGGAATGCAGTCAATCAAGACATCACCTTCCCGCTTAGAAATCACCGATCTTTGAAAAACGGACAGCCAACAGCAGTCGCTCGTCCGTCGATTCGTTAAAAGCTTAAACCTTCTCTGCCATTCGAATCTGGGCACGAGCCTGATCGATCGCCTTTTGCTTGATGTCCGCCAATTCAGGGTTGTCGGACGGCTCTTGCTCGGCTTTAGCGAGGGCGTCTTTGGCGACTGCGACATCAATCTCAGCAACGGCTAAGCTTTTGCCAGTCAAAACAGACACGACATCATTTTCGACTTGGACGAATCCACCGTCGACGTAAAAACGCTCCGTTGCCGTTCCTGATTTAACACGAAGTTCACCTGGCCCAAGTCGCCCAATCATGGCGGCGTGACCGGCGAGCACGCCAGCCTCACCATCAAACATTGGCAAAGTGATTGAATCAACCATCTTGTCGAGCGTGGTTGTCTCGGGCGTAACGATAACAATTTGTAACTGTGCCATGATCGGTTCTCGGATCACCCGAACTTAAATTCACTCGCAAAACCCAAGAGTTTTGAATTCAGCAAGATCAGACTAAGTAGACTGAACCTCAACTGGACGCGCTCTTGGAAATAAACATCTCGGTCGCAGGTCGCATTGCTGCGGCAGCGACACAGCTTCGACTAAGCCTTGGCCGCCATTGCTTTGGCTTGTTCTTCCGCTTGCTCAATTGCACCGACGTACATGAACGCGTCTTCCGGCAAGTGATCCCACTTACCATCGCACAGTTCTTCGAAGCTGCGAATCGTGTCGGCGAGTGAAGTGAATTCACCCTTCTTACCGGTGAAGACTTCGGCAACGAAGAACGGCTGGGACAAGAAACGCTCGATGCGACGAGCTCTGTGAACGATTGTTTTGTCTTTTTCGCTCAATTCATCAACACCGAGAATCGCAATGATGTCTTGCAGTTCCCGATATCGCTGCAGCGTCGTTTGAACTTTACGTGCGACTTCGTAATGGTGGTCGCCGACGTAGGCCGGATCAAGGATACGCGAGGAAGACGCCAAAGGATCCACCGCAGGGTAAATACCCTTTTCCGAAATCGAACGCTCAAGATAGAGGAACGCATCCAACTGACCAAACGCAGTCGCCGGAGCCGGATCGGTCGGATCATCCGCAGGAACGTAAACGGCTTGCACTGAAGTAATCGCACCCTTGTTGGTCGAAGCAATTCGCTCTTGAAGAGCACCCATTTCAGTCGCCAACGTCGGCTGGTAACCCACCGCAGAAGGCATTCGTCCGAGCAACGCCGACACTTCGGATCCAGCTTGCGAGAAGCGGAAAATGTTGTCAACAAACAACAATGTGTCAGCACCGGTCGCATCACGAAAATACTCAGCCATGGTTAGCGCTGACAAAGCAACACGCAAACGGGCACCAGGCGGCTCGCTCATCTGACCAAACTCCATCGCCGTTTGCTCGAAGACTTTGCGACCGGTCGTACCGATTTCTGTTTCTTGCATCTCCAACCAAAGGTCGGTTCCTTCACGTGTTCGCTCGCCAACACCAGCGAACACTGAATAACCACCGTGCTGGCTCGCAATACGAGCGATCAACTCGGTCAGAATAACTGTTTTTCCAAGGCCAGCACCACCGAACAAACCGGCCTTACCACCACGAACGAACGGAGTCAGCAAGTCGACAACCTTGATGCCCGTTTCGAAAAGCTCGGTGCTAGTCGAAAGTTCGCTAACGGCTGGAGCCTGTCGGTGAATCGAGCGAATCTCAGTCGCTTCGACTTCGCCACGACCGTCAACCGGCTCTCCCAGCATGTTGAACACGCGACCGAGAGTTGCTTCGCCAACGGGCACGGAAACTGGTTTGCCAGTATCAACACAATCGGCACCACGACGAAGGCCTTCGGTGGAACCAAGTGCGACGCAACGGACGCGACCACCACCAAGGTGTTTCGAAATCTCACCAACGAGCGTTCGCTGTGCGCCGCCAGCGTCGATCTCTGCAGTGACGGCGTTATAAATTGCCGGCATTTCCGAATCGCTGAATTCAGCATCAAAAGTCGAACCGATCACCTGGGTGATTTTACCGATGTTTGCCATAGGAGTGTCTTTTAAGTTAACAGTGTTAGTGTTCAATTTTAATTTTGTATCAATTTTGTATCTTAGGGTGCTGAAAAATCAGCCACATCGCCTGCCGCTTTGGCAACGACTACCCGCTCAATCGTTTATCCTTCAAGTGCTTCTACGCCACCGATGACTTCCATGATCTCGCCGGTAATTTGTGACTGTCGAGCACGGTTATAAGTTCTCGAAAGCATTTTGATCATGTCATTCGCATTTTCGGTCGCACTCTTCATCGCAATCATACGTGCGACTTGCTCACTGACCGCTGCATCAAGAAAGCATTTGAACAGTTTGATCTTGAAACTGGTCGGGACGACTTCTTCCAAGATACTTTCGGCTGATGGAACAAATTCGTAAAGCGGAACGTTACCTTCAGCGACATCTGGATCAACAGGTGTATCGGCGCCTTCAATTTTGCCCAGCGGCAACAATGTCTCGGTAACAATCTGCTGCCGCGCCACAGTGAAGAACTTCGTGTACGTCACATCGAGACGATTCAAGTTGCCGGCTGCATATTCGCGAAGATACCGATCTGCGATCGCTTCGACTTCGGTGTAGGCCGGCTGATCGTCGAAATTTGTAAACGATTCAGCGATGTCGACGTTTCGAAAGTTGAAACCTGAAATGCCACGTTTGCCGCTGACCTCCAACCGAACTTCAGGAATGTCTTCCCGCATTTGAACCAACGTTTTCGCGCCAAGTCGGATCGCATTTCCGTTGTAACCACCGCACAGTCCTCGATTACCGGTCAGGCAAAGCAGAGCAGCTTTTTTCGTTTCGTCAGGAGCTTCGAGAAGCGGATGAGTCACTTCCAATCCGGCGCGAGCCAAGTCAGACACAACCGCAGTAATACGCTTCGTGTAATCATTGGCAGCCGTCGCACGATCCATCGCTTTCTTGAACCGCGCAGTCGCGATCAACTCCATAGTTCGCGTAATCTTTTTGATGTTGCGAATGGACTTGCGACGTTTATCTAATGCTCTGGCGTTGGCCATTTTTTCGAATTCGGATTTGGGGATGCGGAATGAAGAATTGGCGTTGGCTAATTCCTATTCGGTTTCCAGATCCGTCCTTTCTGAGAGCTTAATTCTGAATCACTGTTGATTGTCGGTTAGTGAGCGACTGGCCAATTACTTAAACGAACGATTGAATTCGTCGATGGCATCGACAACGAGCTTCGTCGTTTCATTGTCGGCCTTCTTCATCGTGTCGCCTTTGTCTTTATTGGCGTCGAGGCTATCCCAAACGTCTTTCTTTTTAGCGTGGATAAACTCGAGGAATTCTTCTTCCCAACGCTGGACGTCGCCCACGGGAACTTCGTCCAATTTCCCGGACGTTCCCGCGTAGATCATCATGATCTGATCGACAACATTGAGCGGCTTGTATTGAGGCTGCTTGAGCAACTCAACCATACGATAACCGCGATCAAGCTTAGCCTGGGTCACTGGATCAAGATCGGTTCCGAGTTGAGCGAAGGCTTCCAGTTCACGGAAGGAAGCGAGGTCAAGTCGTAAACCACCAGCAACGTTTTTCATTGCCTTGACTTGAGCAGCACCACCCACACGAGAAACGGAAATCCCCGCATTCATCGCCGGACGCACACCTGAGAAGAATAGGTCAGGTTGCAAGTAAATCTGGCCGTCGGTAATCGAAATCACGTTGGTCGGAATGTAGGCCGAAACCTCACCTTCCTGCGTCTCGATGATCGGAAACGATGTGATGGATCCGCCACCAAGATCGTCGCTCAGCTTTACTGAACGCTCAAGCAAACGGGAGTGACAATAAAACACGTCACCTGGATAGGCTTCACGTCCTGGAGGACGACGCATCAGCAACGACAATTCGCGATAGGCGACGGCTTGTTTTGAAAGGTCATCGTAAACGATCAAGCAATGCTCGCCGTTGTACATGAAGTGCTCGGCCATCGCGGTTCCAGCGTAGGGAGCGATGTATTGGAGCGGGGCAGGGGCACTAGCACCAGAGACGATGACGGTGGTGTAATCCATCGCGCCACGTTCTTCGAGTTCCTTAATGACTCCAGCAACCGAAGAGTCTTTTTGGCCAACGGCGATGTAGAAACATTTAACGCCGGATTCTTTTTGGTTGACGATCGCGTCGATACCGACAGCTGTTTTTCCTGTCTTTCGATCACCAATGATCAACTCGCGTTGGCCACGACCGACGGGTGTCATCGCATCGACGGCCTTGAGGCCAGTCTGCATCGGCTCGGAAACTGGCTTACGCTCAGCAACACCAGCCGCGATAATTTCAACAGGACGAGTCTCGTTCGAGTTAACCGGCCCTTTTCCATCAAGAGGATTACCAAGCGGATCGAGCACACGCCCGACGACGGCGTCGCCAACCGGCACCGAAAGCAACGTGCTCAGCGATTTAACTTGATCGCCTTCGTTAATCTTGAGGTAGTCACCGAGGATGATGACACCGACGGAGTTTTCTTCAAGGTTGAATGCCAGCCCGATGATACCACCGGGAAATTCAACCATCTCACCGGCGGCAACGTTGGTAAGGCCATGAACTCTAGCGATACCGTCGCCGACTTCAAGGACTGTTCCGACTTCCCGTACATCGATCTCGCTCTCGAAGTTCGCGATCTCTTGCTTGATCACGGAGGCAATTTCGTCAGCACTGATTTTCATTGATATCCTCGTTGTTAAAAAGATCGAGCCCAGTGATCGTGAGACCCCTTGGGATCATCTTTACTTCGATCGAAACCGAAGTCTGAATTCTATGTAAATGTTCTGTTTTAATGCTTGATTCGAACCGACTCAGTCGCAATGGACTGACCAATTCAAACTCGAACGGCTTTAATCTGTCTGCTGCTAACTCGAACTGGCGAATCGATCCAATTGGGCTCGAATCGCATCGGCTGCTTTTTTTACTGCCTTCACACGAACTTGTGCGAGTTGACTGACGACACTTCCGTCGTAAACCGTATCGCCGACTCGCACAACGATGCCGCCAAGAATTTCCGGGTCGACCACCGACGTCAGGCTGACGGTCTTTCCAAGCAGCTTGGAAAGCTTGTCGGAAATGTTGTTTTTGACACTTTCATCAATTTCTGAGGCGGAAGTCAAAACCGCCTGAACGCGTCCCGACATCTCGTCTTGCATAACCCGAGCCGAGGCCAAGATAGCCCCAAGGCAATCGAAGCGACCTTTTCGCCCGACGACTTTCAGGAAATCAACGAGTCCTTTGTCGACTTTCCCACCGAACGCTTTGTCGAGCAATTTTGCTTTGTCATCAAAACCAATCCGAGGAGACTCCAAAGCGCCTTTCATTCCCGGCACTTGACCAACCACATCGACAACGCCGTCAAGCTCATCAACCATTTGGTCGAGCTTGCCTGAGTCTTTACCGAACGCCAACAAGGCCTGGGCATAAACATTGCCAAGCTGCTGCTGGTCGCTGTCGAAAACAGTCGATTGTTTTGTGGATTCGTCCATCGTGGGAAGTTACCCGATTGATCGTGGCGTAAATGCTTACTTTGAGTGCGACCGAGCCAACAAGCGATGTGTGCTAAGCGAACTTCAAAGCAAATTTTGGCAGTCAAGTCTTCAAAACGACTGAAGAATTAGACACCGGAAGAAAATTGCTTAATCGACTTCTCGATTAGTTCAGCGTGATCCTTTTTGTCGAGTGACCGACCGACAATGCTGCCAGCCAAATCGACCGCAGAATCAACGCTACTTTTTGCCAACTCTTGCACTGCCGAATTCTTGGCAGCCTCAATGTCAGCCATGGCTCGATCGCGAGTCCGCTGTGCTTCAGCGGCCGCCTCTTCCATGATTTTCTCTTTGGCAGCAACCGCATCTTGCTTGGCCTCTGCGATCAACGCAGCGGCTTCGTCGCCGGCTCCTGCCAATTTATCTTCGTACGATTTCAATTGAGCTTGAGCTTGTTCGTTGGCTTGGCTTGCCGAATCGATATTGTCAGCGATCGACTTCTCGCGTGCATTCAAGCCCTCGATAATTGGCTTCCAGGCGAATTTGCCGAGAACCAACAAGAGGCCGACGAACACAATCAAAGTCCAGATCGCCAAATCCACCGAATCATCGAATGGACTAGCAGCGCCACTACTGGCGACTAGATACGCAGCATTGAACTTACCGATTAGCATCGGAAGGTCTCCTCAGACAACAAACAAATCAAGATTGCTTAAATCAAAACGGCTTACGACCGAAACGGTTCAAACAAGCAGACAAACAACAAGCGCGAAGAAAGCAGCACCTTCAATCAGAGCAGCAGCAATAATCATCGCTGTCTGAATCCGACCAGCTACCTCTGGCTGACGAGCCATACTCTCACAAGCCGAACCGCCGATTCGGCCAATGCCCAAGCCCGCACCAATAATCGCCAAACCTGCACCGATTGCTGCAATACCAGTAATCGTCATTAAAGTGTCTCCAAAATCGTTAAAACGAGTATCAATTTGACCGTGACTTTACTGTCACGAATCTTCAAAAACTAAACACAATCAAAACTATAAACCCGACCAGCCGCATCGTTTACGAACTAGTGAGGGTGAATGGCTGATCCGATAAACAGAGCCGCCAAGAATGTAAAAACATAAGCCTGCAAGAATGCCACAAACAGCTCTAACGCACTAAACGCGATCAAGCCAAGCACAACAGTCGGGCCGACGAAATAGCCAGCCATCGTTGTCCAAGTCACTCCAATGATTCCCAAGAACACCGCCAATACCAAGTGGCCAGCGAACATGTTTGCAAACAAACGCAGAGCCAACACGAAGTGCTTCACGAACAATCCGAAGATTTCAATCCCCCAAATCGTTGGAACCAAAATAACTGCGAGCGCCTTTGGCAAATCCATGTGCGGCACCTGAGCTTTCAAAAACCCAACCGCGCCCATTCGTTTCATACCAGCACCCACGACGACACAAAATGTCACGATCGCCAGCACTGCCGTTACTCCCAAAGCACCGGTTGCACTTCCGAGAAACGGAATCATGCCAAACAGGTTGAGAATAAGAACGAAGAAAAACAGAGTCAGCAGAAACGGCAGGAACCGATCCGCGTCCGATTTACCAATCGAAGGCCGAGCAATTTCGTCCCGAATGAAAACTACAAATGTCTCAAGAAAATTCCAAAGCTTACCGGTCGGCTTGTCGCCGGATTTAATTTTCTTTGCCAGCCAAACAAAAGCCAAAACCAGCAGAACCGCTCCGACCAACTCCAACACCATAAATTTGGTTGGACGCCCGACGAATTTCAGTGGGCTGGACGCCGCACCGATCATCGGCGTCTCTTTTGATTTGGACAGTGGATTGGGAAGACCAATCTTCCCCGACTTTGAAATGAACTTTGGCACTTCAAAGTAAAACGAATCCTGAACGTGAGCGAACAAGTGGCCCGGATCCATAAAGTGATCCATACGAGTGATCTCGCCATCATGGCCCTCGTGGGCGTGCTCGCCTTCACCTTCATGCGCGTGCTCACTGGCACTGTGATCGTCCGCATCGTGACCGTCCGATTCGTCGTGCGCACTTTCTTTCACGTCGTCGTGTTCGTGCGATGGATCAGCCGCCTGTGCTGGCTCCGCGTGATCGTCGTCTTGATTTTTAAATTCAGTAAACCGCACTATCGGCCTCTTTGTTGAACACTTCAGAAAGCTGAAGTCGTATCGTCTATTTGACTAATCGAAATCCAAACGCTTGCCACAAACCCAATCAAGTAAAAGAACCCGAGGAATCCATAGGCCTCGCGGCCAAAATGAGCACCTCCAACTCGATCTACGATTAACACAATCAGAAGCGGCAAACCAGTGCGACAAAAGGTCGCGATGCCCAACCGAAAAAACGCCATGTCATTTCCGCGAGGAAATTCAGAGCAAACAACTCCAACCAACATGGGTGCCACGGTGATCAACCACATCACCAGAACGATATTCGAAGGCACCAAGTGTAACCAAATTTGATTTACTAAAAAGGCGGTCACAAACGCAACCACCAACAACAAAAGAAACAACACCAGCCGCAGAGCCATGCCCAAGATTGAATCGCTTTTCAACAATGACTGGGAGGCGGGCGACTTGGTTATCTCAGCTTTCATCTTCCCACTGACTTTCGTCACTCAACGAATCGTCATCCTCCTCCACTTCAACCACTTTGCTCATGTCGATCGGCGGCTGATCCTGCACCAGTTTGAACAACTGCCAAACACCACAGACCAAACCGGCGACGACACCAAGCACGATGAAAACGGCGACCGTGCCCAATAACTGATCCAAAAAATAGCCCAGCAACACCGGAACCGCCATCATTAGCGAAATGGTCGTCACGTTGGCAGCCATTGACATTGCTTTGGCGTTTTGACTGCGATCGTCCAGCTGACTCAAACGGTGGGAACTCCGACAAACCGATTTCAATAGCGTTTTCGCGACCTCAGACGCTTCGTTCGCGCGTAAATCTACCATGACGAACCAAACCTTCAACCCTCCCCGAGAAAAGATTGAGAAATTTTTCACAATGTATCGCTAACCTATTACAGAAAAACAACTTAGACCAAAAGGGTGAATCTGAACGCTTCGTTGCACTCGCCTGAGAGGCTTCACTTTAAAAAAGCTTATAGGCAAGAATCGCAGCCTGCCACGTATAAGTGCTGAGACCTTCCTAAGCTCTTCCTAACCCGTAAATGTTTACAAATTAAGCACTTACGCCAACACAAAAGGGGAAATTAGCGGTAGCTGCACAGTCGATTTGTTTGCGTTTTTTGGAATTTTTGCTAGAATCGGATCCCGGGAGAGAGCAGTACAAGCGATCATTGGCTCACAATTGAGCCACTAGGGTTTTCATTTCATCCTTTCTAAAAGGACGTTTTGATGCCGTTCCCGCACCCCGAAACAAATCTCTCACTGATTTGACCGGGTCACGACGGCGGCTGTCAGGAATTCAGTCGGGAGTAACACAGTCTTTTGGGCTCGGATGTCTTTTAAAGACTAGACGCGATCGAGGCTTGCCTCTTCGCACAATCTCACGACAACCTGACTATCAATTCAAAGATGGTTGTCCGCTGGAGGCGACAAACTTGAATACAGCCACTTCCCTCAGCTCCCAAACGTCCAAAGATCTGGCCCAACTGGCCAAAAAGAAAGGCGTTCCGGGCTGGCACTCGATGCGAAAAGAACAACTTGTTCGTGCTCTGCTGAAGATTGCCAAGCAGAAAGAAAAAGACAAGATCGCGAGCCAGAAAAAGACTAGCCCTTCGCGATCCATCACAAAATCAAACCGGATTTCTTCGAAGACGACTCCCCCCAAACCGAAATCCAAATCTAGCAAATCTAAATCTTCGGCTCCGATAAAATCCAATTCGGCCATCGCTCGGAAAATCAGAGACGACCGAGCTCGCAAAGAGAACTTAAAGAATTTGGCTTTGATCAATTCACTGGAATACGGTCGAACCGCGCCAGAAAAAGACCGAATCATCCTGATCTCACGCGACGCTTACTGGATGCAGGCCTACTGGGAAATCACCAAAGCAACCGTCCAGCGAGCGAAAGTGGCCCTCAACGGATCTTGGCATTGTGCAAAACCTGTTTTGCGATTGCTGGAAATCACCAGCGATGGCAACACTAACTCAGTCGAGAACGTGGTTCAAGAAATTGAAATTCATGGTGGCGTTAAGAACTGGTACATCAACATTACCGAATCGAAAACGTACCGAGTTGCTATCGGCTACGTCGTCGAGGGTGGCCGGTTCCATTTGATCTGCAAAAGCAATCAGGTGTCGTCCCCATCTGCAACTGCGAGCCCAACGGACGAGAACTGGACGGACATCACCAACGAAGTTGAAAAGTACTATGCGTTGAGCGGAGGCTACGATCAGAAAACCGTTTCTGGTGATCTACAAGCGATCTTTGAAGAGAAAGCGCGTCAACCGATGCACGCTCCCGCGTTCGAAAGACTTGGCTCGGGCATCAACGGTTCAAATGGGCAATTCAACTTTCAGGTTGACGCCCACATGATTGTTTACGGATCGACCAGCTCGAATGGCAACGTAACGATTGGCGGAGAACCCGTTCGGCTTCAGAAGGACGGAACGTTCTCATTGAAGATCGACTTACCTGATCGCCGCCAAGTACTTCCTGTCGTCGCGTCCAGCCGGGATGGTACTCAACAACGCACGACCGTTCTGGCGGTGGAAAGAAATACGAAAGTCATGGAGCCAGTTACCAACGACATCGAAAACGTTTGAGGCCGAATGGCTTTAATTCTTGACAAGAAAAAGAGAGCAAAAAAAAGACCGCTGTTCCGATTGAACAGCGGTCTTTTCGTTTTTCAACAAAAACGTTTTTTCAACTCTAGCGTGATCGCCTACCAGCCGCATCCACGACGGTAACCGCCGCCATAAACTGGACGACCACCGAATCCGCCACCGAATCCGCCATAAACGGGAGCATAGACCGGTCGAAAAACGGGAGCAGGAGCATAGAATCCACCGCCGCCGAACCCTGGTCGGCCGAAGTTTCCGTAACCGAAACCTGGATGACCGAAGTTGCCTTGGGAAAAGCTGAAGCCGCTTCCGAAGCCGTTTCCGACACTAATGGCGAATCCGCCACCGCCTCGATTTCCGTATCCACGATAATGCTGAGCCTGTGACTCCGAAGCCATCACTCCGATGGCGATCACAGCTGCAAATAAGATTGCAAATTGTTTCATAAAAACTCCAGTACAAATAAACTGATTCCAATAACCGACGTCTTCAAAAAGTGATCCCTCTGAAGGAAAGAACTTTCTGAAAGAAGGCGGATCCGTTGAAGACTTTTGAACCGACCGACCCTGCGATTGCTGGATGTCCAAGATTGCACACATCGTTCTTACACATCTTTTCATCGGTAATCTCTTCATCGGTAACTCATGCAAGCGACATGCCTTTTGATCCGAATTGCCATTTAACCCAATTAAATCCGAACATTTGAGAAATGAGCATGTCCCCAACCTCAATCAAAACCCGTAAAATGTGTGATCAATTCTGTAACAACATTCTCATTTTTTGACGGTACGACGTGCCAACTAATCCGGAAAACATCACGCCAGACCTTCCACCTGGCCAACAATTGGTTGCCGCCGGAAAGTGGCCGGTCATCGGCGAGCGGGATCCGCTACAGTCGTCGCAACCTTGGGTTCTGTCATGTTCAGGAAGCCAAGAAGAATCGGTTTCTTTTACGATCGATCAATTGCGTGAATTGCCACAATCAAAGTTGATCGTTGACATTCATTGCGTGACTCGGTGGTCAAAGCTGGGAGTCGAATTTGGCGGCGTCATGCTGACCGATTTATTTCGTCACATCGAAATCGATCCTTCCGACAAATTCGTTTCCTTCGTTTCCCGTTCCGCGCGGCGGCATTCAAGTTCGCTTCCTCTTGCCACAGCGTTCGAGCAACAGACAATGATCGCACTCGACGTCGGCGGAGCTCCGCTGGAAGCCGGACACGGTGGACCGATTCGTAACATCGTACCCGGTCGGTATTTTTACAAGAGTGTGAAGTGGCTCGAAAAAATCGAATTGCTCAAGACCGACAAACCGGGTTTCTGGGAAGCCGAGTCAGGCTACCACAACGAGGCCGATCCTTGGCGAGAACAGCGCTACATGGCATCAACGCTTGATCGCCGAGAAGCCGCTGCCTTGATCGCATCCAAAGACTTCTCAAACCGCGACCTGATGGGAATCTATGTACAAAGCCAGCATCTTGATGGACTCCAGGCATCGGGCGCAGCAATGCGGAATGCTGACTTCTCATCGTCAAGTCTTTGCGACGCAGACTTTTCCAACGCTAATTTATCCAACGCTTGTTTTCGTGATTGCAATTTGAAAGGCGCCTCGTTCAATGGGGCTGACCTTGAAGGCGCGGAACTAAGCGGCGCGAATTTGTGCGGTGCAGATTTCCGAGGAAGCTCACTAATTGGTTCATCTTTTTTTGATCCCGCCGCTGGCGAGCAGGGCAGGGCGACCTTCGACAGTGCGTCCATATTGCCTGACCAAGTCATCGAACCTTTATTCCCCGAGCAGCTGGATTTCGTCCGCAAAAGTTTGAATCGAAAAGTTTGAATCGAAAAGTTTGAATCGTTAAGCCGAGCGTCGAAAAGCGCGAGTATCGGAATCGGCAAGCCAGCATGTGGGCATTTCAACCACGAAAGAACTGCCAGCAATAAAGCAACAACGTCAGCCAGCTACCGATTTCCTCTTCGACCGAATGCGGATAACCTGAGCGAAAATCTTTTCATGTTGTTTTAGGAGTTGCGAGATGGCTGCGGCGAATTCAGATCTCACCAAAATGAAAAAGTTGTCCCCGAAACGGAACTCAACCACCGCCAATTCGGTCGAGGAACTCGTTGCCGAACAACTCGAACATTTTGGCATCCCAGCGGATTCAGAATATGGCATTACATTGGCTCGCGTTGTCGAGCGAATGTACAACAGCCAAACTGACATCGAGAATCTTTGGAAGATAACTCTTGATTCCATCAATTCGCTGGACCAAGCCGATCGAATCCAAAGATTCAACGCCAAGAAATTCCTGTCGTTTCAAATGGCGAAAATCCTCGACACGCTGCAACATCCATTTCGAAAAAGCTACCAGTCGCTTGACTACTCGTGCGAAACGATTGCCTCCAAAGGGCCGTATCCGGTATTCGATAACGTCACAGCTCTGTTCTCAGCAACGCCGGTGATCACCCGGACAGCGACTTACATTTACGCCTGCGCCGAATGGATTGAAGACGCCTTTCGCGGCGAAGAATTGATGCTGGAGATCTATTCTCGCTTGCTGAACCCAACGAGCGTCTGCTTGGCAAATCACATCGTCGATCTTGAAGCCGGCAAGTATGCTGGCGACTACATGGCTTGGAACTTCAATAGCGGAATGGCAGCGATCGATTGCGCGTTGGCGCACCTATTGGGCCGAGACGACATCTTAATCAAGAGTCAGAACGTGTACGGCGGTGCCCACCAGCTGATTCACGATTGGTATGCAAAAGCTGGCAATCTCGAAGTCGCGGTCGAAACGTTTGAAGGCTACACGGGCGACGAGTTTGCAACTTTTCTTGCGGGCGTTCAAAAGAAATACGCGGATCGACTGGCCGAAGGTCGAAAAATCTACGTCTATCTCGAATCGCCTTCGAACCCCCAAGGCTACGTGCTTGATGTTGCCGGTATCTCCAAGGTCGCCCATCAGCATGATCTCAAGGTCATGCTGGATTCCACAGTGGCCACTCCGTTTCTGTACCGCCCGCTACAACGAGAAGACATTCAGGAACGTCCTGACTTCATCATCCACAGCTACACCAAAGACATTAGTGGCTGCGGCGCGGTGATCGCCGGCTGTGTGATTGGCCCCAACATTGAAATGTTCATCCCCAAGGGCCAGTCGGTCGGCGATAAATCTTGGGAGCAGACGATGTTTTGGAATGTGTATTATGTCAAAGGCGCATTCCTGAATGCTGATGGCGCATTTGAAGTTATGCAAGGCATGAAAACCCTGACGCTGAGGATGCTGCGTAAGTGCATTAACACGCAAATTCTGGCGCAGTTTCTCAACTCTCATCCTTCAATCAACGTCAATTGCAATGCCATTCCTTCCAATCCAAATTTTAAGCTTCGAGAACAAGCCATGTACCTCGGATTGCCGGCACCACTTTTTACTTTTGACATGGGCGACATCCCCAAAGAAGCGTTTCAGAAGTTCTTCGACTCACTGTCGCCAACGTTCGGTCACATGATCAGCCTCGGACAATCGAATACGATCGTCAGTTGCCCGGCTTTAACCACCCACTCGGAACTTGACGAAGAAACGCTGCGTGATTCGGGCTTAACGCCGACGACAGTCAGATGCGCGGTTGGCGACGAAGACCCAATGGACCTGATCCGCCATCTTGTTTTTTCCGCCCGGGGAACGATTGACGAACAGGTGCCTGGTTTTTCAGATCTATTCATGACTGAAGAAGAAACCAGATCAATGGTTCGTGAGCAGTATCTCGCGACGCATTCGGCTCACGTGGACTCACAATTGAAGTAGAAAGAAACTTACTTCCTATGGCGGCCCCACCTCAGTTCGCTTGGCTTCATTCATAAACGCTTCACTGATCGGTTGTGAACGTTTTAGGGCATTTTTTACTTGGATCTTGGCTGAATTCGAAAAAACCCGTGATTTAGGCACCAAAATGGCGTCAGAGAAAGAAATTTCGTTTTGTCGATTTTAATGGCATCCGCATTCGGGCTTTCGACGTATAGACCAGCGAACTGGAGCCGATAATGTGGCAAAGGTGGAATTTCCTGTCAATTTCTTCGGGAATGAGAGCTTTTACGGAAACCTGTTTATAACCAAAACACCGGCTCAGCTCCCTTAGATCAACGTTTTTCCTTGTTTTCGAACCTCTTAACTTCCAAGTTTTTGGCCTCTTCGATATACTAGGAACCTGATTAGATCACTTTTAAATGTGTTTTATTCAGTGAATGATTATCAGATTTTGACAAGATCTAGTCGCATATCGTTTGTTATTTATTTGTTGGTTGCCGAAACGTTCTGTCCAGTTAATGGGAATGTTTTCCAACCAGGCCTTATTTGGAAAGAGTTTGGATGAAGTATCAATCTCAAAAAAATCGCGGTTTTACACTAGTTGAATTGCTAGTTGTGATCGCAATCATCGGTATTCTGATTGGAATGCTGCTGCCCGCCGTTCAGCAAGTTCGTGAAGCAGCCCGTCGTAGCGCATGCTCAAACAACTTGCGTCAGATCACACTGGCCGCTCTCAACTTCGAGAGTGCTCACATGCGTTTGCCACCCGGAAACATCTGGCGTGACAAATCTCACACCAACCTGAATGGCTCTCGTAACACAACTGCCCGTTACATCATGCCTTTCATGGAGTTGAACAACTTCGAAGAGCACTTGGTTTCAGCCACTTCGCTGAACCAAGACAACCCGACTCGCTGGTACTTCACCAACGATTTCGATGGTACAGGTATGCCTCACGATGGTTACCAAACCAAAGTCAACAACTTCCTTTGCCCATCATCGAACTCAGGCACTCGCCCACAAGTTGTTTGGGGTGTTTCACGTAACGGTATCGGTATCATTGGGTCTGCTCCTTGGACAGAACTTAAGCACACTAACTACGTAAGTTGTGCTGGTTACGTCGGTGTTTCCCATCCTTTATACGATCCAGATGGTACATGGGCTGGTGCATTCACTAACCGAAGTGAAACTGACTTCGGCGACATTGTCGACGGCTCAAGTAACACTTTCGCTTTCGGCGAAGTTGGCTACATGATCAACCCGTTCGTTTCAGCTCCACGACCAGAAGCTGATTACTGCATGAACATCGGTGGTAAGATCACTGGTTTCGGTGCTGCTTCTGACATCGGCTTTAACAGCCTGCACGGTGGTGACTTGACTCAGTACAGCATGTGCGACGGTTCGGTACACAGCGTGACCGACGACATTGAATTCGATCCTTACGTGGATCTTTCCTCGATGGCTGAAGGTACTATCCTCAGCATCGGCGATTATTAACGGATTCGTTGTTGCTAGAACAACTGAACTGGCAGCGTATTGCTGCCAGTTTTTTTTTGCCTATACTTCAGGTACAAACTAACTTTCGCCCGCCTCACCGGGCAATCTAACAGGAGTGCAAATCGTGAAAAAACTAATTTACATGCTCATCCCAGCCCTAATGCTGAGCGTTGCCGTTTCGACTTACGTTGGCTGTGGAGCCCCGCAAGGCATCGAGTCAGACGGTGAAGTTTCTGCACCTCCAACTGAGGATCCTGGAGTTGCAGATATCGAGATTCAAACGAGAAACTAAGACGGGCATTCCTTGACGAATGACGGTTAGCCAGCGGCTGGCCTTCAGCGCCGAGAAAGCCACACGATTCAAGTGTTCCTTCGGGAGCACTTTTTTTTTATGCGCGGCCAGCGAACTTTCTAGCGGCGATGATCGGCATTTCGCCCAAACAAGCGGTTCGCCCATACCGCATTGACAATGCTTTTCGGTACCATGCATGTCCTGGCTAGCGGTAGGCATGCCCAGCAAGCGAAGCATGCATGCCTCCAACCGCATACCTACCTCCTTGGCCGGACAGGCCTAAAACTACGTCGCAGGGTCTGGGTAGTCGCCGCTGTCCGCATCTTATCTTAATTAACAGTCAGTGCGTTGCAGCGTTGCGTCCACTATGGCGGTCTAGTCGCTTCGCAGGCCTCTGTTGAGAACCTATCTACTTCAACCGAAAATGACCGCCGCCAACAAGGTTGGCGGCGGCCATAAAGCCAATTTAAATTCACAGACCAATTTCGCAGGTCAGCGCGCCGACCGCCGTCATTGTTGACCAACGACCAATTTCGCAACTACTGACCCATTTCAATCCTGCCGGATCCGCGCCGATCAGCCTTCCAAACCGCCAGTCTTGATCTCGATCTTGCGTGGCAAGATACGAGCCGCCTTCGGCAGCACAACGTTCAGCAAACCGTTCGCAAAGACCGCTTCGATCTGATCCGCATCAACTGACTTTTCAAATTGAAACGAACGGCTGAAGTCGCCAAACTGACGCTCTTCACGTAAATATTTGGCTGATTCCGGATTCTCCGGCTTCGGCCTGGAACCAGCAATCGTCAGTACATCATCGACCATTTCGACGCTGACATTGGCTGGCTGAACGCCGGCCAGTTCGAGTGACAACTCGTAGCCAGACTCGCTTTCGACGATCGTAACAGGAACTTGCAGTCCACGATCAGCCTTCGATCCTTGATTTCGATCTCCGAAAAAATGCTCAACGAGGTTATCGACATCTAGCGGCATATCTCCGATTTGCAAATCGCCAAACGGGGTTGAAACTCTTCTATTGTTTTTCATCTTCATAAGATTCTCCTAAAATTTGTCTTTCGCAGGTTTGCTTGAGATTGGCTTGCTTCCAATAGATGAACACTACGAATAATTCATCCGAAGCCTGCTTTTGCAAACACTATGCCACACAGCAAGGATTCTCAAGAAACCGTTACGCAGCAACGACTTACTGCTCAAACCAAACTTTGATTCGCCGCCTGTTTTCGAACCGCAACTGGCAGTAAGCTGCTCAAGTGACAAATTTGCAGGAGGCGGTACTGTGGCAAAACGGCAAACTGGAGACAGTCACTTCGATGCAACTCCGAACCAGCTCACCGAG
>CAZPTT010000025.1:0-9489 GCA_964589435.1 uncultured Pirellulaceae bacterium | reverse complement strand
CAATAAAGCCGAGTCAATAAAGCCGAGTCAATAAAGCCAAAAGAGCGATTGGAAGCCGCGTCGAAATTCGCCAACCCGTTGGCAGTTGATGCCTTTGTCTCAGGCGGAACATCGCCATCGTGCATCTTTCGCAAATGCATATCTCGCGAACCCACCTTCGACGGATATCATTTCACCCGCGAAAGCTGAGCTTGATCCTCACGAGCGTCAATGGACTGCCTGCACTGAGCCTCAACCCGAGTCTCCGGCTGCGAACTTTGGCTTATAGATCGCCAAGCCTGCCATGCCTCAAGTGGATGTGCCTTCGGCGGAATCAAAGCTCAAAACGAATTCCACTACACGATTGAATCGCCCCAGAATTTGCGTTCACTTAAACGGGGCCGATCACCCCGCCCGGGTTCTTACCGGCACAAAGCGTTCGCTCATCAACGCGAGCAATCATCAACGCGAGATCAAACTACGCCGCTGAACATCGCCCTGCCAGAGTCGATACATCGAGAGAGCCCTCGCATTTGGACTCTTCGGAGGAGGGCCAACTTCAGCAAACGAATTTAGTCTTCAAATTTTCGTACGATGATCGAAGCGTTGTGACCACCGAATCCAAAACTGTTACTCATCGCGTAAGTGATATCCCGCTGCTTGGGGACATTTGGCGTGTAGTCCAAATCGCATTCTGGATCGGGCTCGTCCAAGTTGGAAGTCGGCGGAATGACTCCTTCGAGAATTGCTTTGGTAGCCAAAATCAATTCAATTCCGCCGCTGGCACCAAGCGAGTGCCCCAACTGGCTTTTCGTACTGCTGATACTCACTTCGTAGGCTTGATCCCCAAACACTGTTTTCACGGCCCGGGTCTCTGCCTTGTCCCCCAATGGCGTGCTGGTGCCGTGAGCATTGATGTAATCAACATCTGCAGGCTTCAAACCGCCGCTATCCAAAGCTGCCTGCATTGCCGAAGCCGCACCGACTCCGAACTCATCGGGAGACGTGATATGACCAGCATCGCACGAGGTACCGAAGCCAACGACTTCCGCTAAGATGTTTGCCCCACGAGCCTGGGCATGCTCCAACTCTTCAAAAACCAGCAGCCCGGCCCCTTCAGAAAACACAAATCCGTCGCGGCCCAAGTCAAACGGCCGGCTGGCCTTAGTCGGATCGTCGTCTCGTTTCGAAAGAGCCTTCATGTTTGCAAATGCTGCCAATCCCAATCGGCTCATCGCAGCCTCGGTTCCACCCGTCACGACCACATCGCAGATATTGTCCCGAATCAGGTCGAACGAGTTGCCCATCGCATTGGTTGCGCTGGCACAGGCAGTTGCCACGCTGTAATTGGGTCCGCGAAAACCATGCTTAATCGCGACGTTGCCACCACCAGCGTTCAACATCAGCTTGGGAATCGTCATCGGGGAAACACGACTCGGGCCTTTGTTTATCAAGCGTTCCATCTGATCGGAGAAGGTGGTCATACCACCGATACCCGACCCTAAAACGACACCACACCGATGAGCATTGGTTTCTGGGTCAGCGGCGAATCCACTGTGATTTAAAGCCTCACTTGCGGTGACCATCGCGAATTGAGAGTAACGATCCATTTTATTGGCTTTGGGCCCCAACGAATCAGTTGTGTCCCAATCGTATATGTCGCCGCCGATTTGGACTTTGATATCCGATGCGTCGAACAATCGAATCGGGTGAATACCGCTTTCGCCAGCCAGCACCCGCTTCCAACAATCTTCAACGTCACAACTAAGGGACGTGACCAAACCCCATCCGGTGATGACGACTCGCCGCTTCATTGCGTACCTGAACTGTTCAACTTGGAGATGTTAAATGATTGGGTCATTTGAACGCCGACGTGCCACGGGAGTGTGACTTGTGGACGACAAACACGTTCTGAGGAAAAGAAAACCTCAGCCCAGAAAAACGAATACCGCACGGCAACAACGTCACCAGTGCGGGAAATTCGTTTGAAATGCAGATCATCAGTCAGCCGAGTCAAACTCGATTTGACCGTTTCGATCGCGGCCGACGTGAGTCAGCCAGATTAACCTGTTAATTAAATCGTCAAATTAGCTACGACGAAGCAGCACTCGACTTGTCGATATGATTGATCGCTTCGCCGACGGTTTGAATTTTTTCGGCAGCATCATCAGCGATGTTGATGTCGAATTCTTCTTCAAGTTCCATCACTAACTCAACGGTATCAAGCGAATCTGCGCCAAGATCATTGACGAAATTCGATTCCAATTTAATTTTGTCTTTTTCGACACCGAGCTGTTCAGCTACGATGTTGACAACACGTTCTTCGACCGTTGGCATTTAACGGCCTCCTTCTGTAAAAATCACTTGCGGAAACTGTTGACATAATTACTCTTTCAGTCCCACCGCCAAGTAAAAACCCGCAACGCGGCACTGCGAATAAGTCATTTAAGATAGAGGATGTCCATAAAAAGGGTCAAGGCATTATGCCCGAAAACTGCCCCTTTTGTTGGCTGGACAGTTAAATAGTGCGTTTTAGGCTGTCATTCCACCGTCGACGGTCAGAACTTGGCCTGTCACATAAGCCGCCGCTGGGCTGGCCAAAAACAGGACACAGGCAGAAACATCATCTGGATGGCCAATTCGGTTCGCTGGAATGCGATCGACGACTTGCCCCAAGATGGCATCTCCCAACTTATCGGTCATCTCGCTGGCGATGAATCCCGGTGCCACAGCATTCACGGTCACCTTACGTTTGGCCAATTCCTTGGAAAGACTCCGGGTGAATCCAATCACTCCGGCCTTCGAAGCCGAGTAGTTCGTCTGGCCCGCGTTTCCGATCAGTCCAGACACGCTTGAAATATTGATGATCCGTCCAGTCGTCTTCTTGCTCATCATGGGCTTGGACGCAGCTCGAGAGAACAGGAAGGTTCCTTTCAAGTTGATGTTGATCACATCATCCCAAGCTTCGTCTGACATCATTGGCAGCAAACCGTCGCGTGTGATTCCCGCATTGTTGACAAGGATATCAAGACTACCCCATTCGCCAGCCACTTTGGTGACAATATTTTCGACGTCTTCTTTGTTACAGACGTCGGCGGGCATCGCTTCACCTTTTCCGCCAGCCGCCTCAATCAGCTTAATCGTTTCAGCAAGCTTCTCTGCATTCCGAGCAACGCAAGCGACTCGCGCTCCGCTGGCCGCGAGAGCCACCGCAATCGAACGGCCAAGCCCTTGTGAAGCTCCCGTCACGATAGCGTTGTGGTCAGACAAATCGACTTTTAAAGTATCCAAACTCATTTTGTTTTCCTAAGACTTGATAGCCGCGATGAATTTCGATCGGATTTTTCTGTTCCGACGTTCGCGAGGAGACATTACTTGATAATGATTTCAAAGACTGGCTTTGTTGTTCACAATTTCAATGCGAGCAACACACCAATTCGATTATTAACCTAACACACCATGGCAAGGAGTCTTGCGGTTGATGCGCTTCATTAGCCCGCGCAACACACGCCCCTCTCCCACTTCGTAAAATTCTTCAACGCCATCGCTCAGCATTTGCTCGACCGACTGTTGCCAAAGAACCGGCCCGCAAACTTGCTTGACTAACAGCTCACGAAACTCGTCTGGCGATTGATGAGGCTTCGCGTCGACGTTTGAGTAAACCGGAATTCTAGATTCAACCAACTCAATATCGGCCAGTGCTTCGCTCAATTTCTGCACAGCCGACTCCATGATGGGAGTGTGGAACGCACCCGCTACGGCCAAGGGAATCGACTTCATGGCACCAGCTTCCGCGGCGACCGCCTCAACCCGATCGCATGACGCTTTGTGCCCCGAGACGGCGATGTTTCCTTTGCAAAGCAAATTAGCGACCTGCAAGACCTCGCCTTCGACTTTGGCTTTTTCGCAAACAGCTTCCGTTTTCTCGCGATCCAGGCCCAACACGCTGACCATCCCGCTTGGCGTTTCATCGGCGGCTTCTTGCATTGCTTGTCCGCGCCGCTGAACCAATCGCAAGCCATCCTCGAAACTCATCGCTCCGGCGAACGCAATGGCGGTGTACTCGCCCAGGCTTAAGCCCGCTGCGGCACTACAGTTTTCATAAACGTCTGGCTGATCGGCTTTAAGCTTCTCCAAAGCAGCCATACTCGTCACGTAAAGCGCCGGTTGGCTGAACACGGTCGAATTCAGTTTTTCGATGGGCCCGTTGAAACAAACATCAGCCAAGTCATACCCCAGCACATCGGCTGCTCGATCGAACAGCTCCTTGGCAGCCGGAAGTTCTTTACAAAGTGATTGTCCCATCCCAATGGCTTGCGCGCCCTGACCGGGAAACAAAAATGCGGTTTTGCTCAATTCGACCTTTCATGTGAATGAATTTTTCAAGCCACAATTTAGACTGACAGTTGCAATTTGGGAATACAGCAAGCCGTGCAGCCGAGAATCACAGGGGCATTTTTTGAGTGACGGCGGCACTCCCATCCGACTGCGAATCCGTGAATCGGCGAATCGGATTCGAAAAACGCATCGAGCTCAATCAAACATGCCGTTTTGATACTCGCCACCCTTTGGCGGCTCTAGCTTCAAATGTGAAAACGCCTTGGGAGTCGCCACCCGGCCGCGTGGTGTACGCAAAATTAACTCGCACCGCAGCAAGAACGGCTCGACTTCATCCGCCAGCGTGTCGGTCACCGTATTCATCGTGGCGGCGATCGTGTTGATTCCAGTTGGACCGCCAAGGCAAACACGAATCAAAGTGTCGAGGTACCGTCGATCCTGACGATCGAGTCCCAGCGAATCAATCTCCGCCATCTTCAGGGCTGCCTTGGCAACGTCAAGCGTGATCGCGCCGCCGGCACGACTTTGGGCGTAGTCTCGCACCCACTTCAATCGATTATTGGCAATTCGCGGCGTACTTCGGCTGCGAATTGCAATTTCTTCAGCCGCGTCATCGTCAATCGCGATCTCCAATTTTTTCGCATTGCGAACAACAATTTCACACAGATCACTCAGGGTATAAAAATCCAGATGCTCGCGAATTTGAAAACGATCACGCAACGGCCCAGTCAACATTCCGGCACGCGTCGTCGCACCAATCAACGTAAAGGGTCGTAGCTTAAAGTTATGCGTCCGCGCGTTAATTCCCTCGCCGAGGATCAAGTCAATTCGGAAGTCTTCCATCGCCGTGTACATGTACTCTTCCACCGACTTGGGAATTCGATGGATCTCGTCGATGAACAGAACCTGACGCGGTTGCAGGTTAGTCAAACTAGGCACCAGATCTTTTGGCGCTTTCAAACTGGGGCCAGACAAGAACTCAACCGGCACACCCAGTTCAGATGGAATGCAATGCGCGAAGGTCGTCTTGCCCAGCCCTGGCGGGCCATCGAACAAAATGTGCCCCAGCACATCATCACGTGCCCGCGAAGCGTCGATGGCGACTTGCAAACGTTCGATCACATCCCGTTGCCCAACCATTTCGCACAACCGCGTCGGGCGCAAATTTGGATCGTCATCCTCAGGTTCGGGATCGTTCGATAAGATTTTTTCGCGAGCCATGATCTCTGAATTCCACTCCGTTTATTCAGCCGCCCCGAGGGTTCAGCCTCAATCAGCTTCAAGGTATACGCAAATATACCAAACTGTCGATACTGGCGGCTAGCGACCTTCGTTGCTCACTTCTGCTTGTCAGACAAATCAGTTCACTTTTGAGCTTCGACGACCCGTATCGCCACAATTTAACTAAATTGGACGTGTGGACTTACTGGTCGCCCGGGAAAACAGCTTTACAGCTACCCACTTTTGGCAAACTAACGCATAAACATGGCGAACTAAACCAAGCTCGTTCGCTTACGCGTGGGCTCCATTGCCGCCGGAATCCGAAGCTTATACAACTCCAAGAAACACACCCCAGACGCAACGGCATTCCGACCACCAACATTTGAATTCCTCAGAATATTTGAATACCTGCCCATGGCCAAATCCCGATCCTTCTCAGCAAAGCTTGGCAAGCTTTTCGATCAGACATCCACGATCGTCTACCTGATTGGTTCCGACCGAACCATTCTGTACGCCAACGACGCATGCGCAGACTGGACGAACGTCGAAATCGAACAGCTAATCGGAGCCAAACTGGCTTACAGTTCTGAACGCCTTGCCGACGAAACTGCCGATAAAACGTGTGGGCTTTGCCCGAACCCTGAGATTTTGGACAACTTGCTGGAACAAGAAACAAATCAACAACCGCTTCCATCCTTCAACATCGCAGCTCGCCTTGCAGAAAACCAAACTGTGTTTCGCTTGGCCAACGCATTCAAACTGGACACCCAAACCAATCAGAATTCGATTCTTATCATCAGCTCCGGCGACGATCTAAACTTGGATTCAAAAAACAATTCTTCGATCGAAGCCGACACCAGCTCAACGCCTGACCAACTGCACACAGCCTTAAGAGCCATTCGCGCCCAAACGGAAAGAGTATTCTCGGTCGACAGCCTGATCGGTATCAGCCCATTGTCCAGTCGTCTGCGACGGCAAGCAAAAATTGCGGCCGAGTGTAAAAGTGATCTCTTGATCGTCGGCCCACCAGGAAGTGGCCGCGAACACTTGGCCAGAACAATCCATGCGTTGCGTGAATCCGGTAACGATCCGGGCTTACTCATCCCGTTGCCATGTGCAGTTGCTGACCAGTCTCTGATTCACGTCACCATAGGCGAATTGCTGGCCGCCAAACGGGCTGACGCAAAAGCCGATCCATTATCGAATCAAACACCACGCGTCGACTGGCTACTCCTCAAAGACGTTGACCAACTAACACCAGCAGGCCAACTTGAGCTGCTTGGCTTTTTGCAACTGCCAGACTTCCCACTACGAATCGTGTCGACGGCGACCACTCGACTTTTGGATTTAGCGCAAGGCGAAGACTATCCAGTCGAACTCGCGCATCAACTCAGCTCCATGACGATAGAACTTGCGAACTTGCATGAGCGGGCGGAAGACATTCCGTTGCTGGCCCAGGCTTTTCTTGAACGAGCAAACCTCCGGCGAGACCGCCAACTATCCGGGTTCGACAAGGCTTCTCTTCAGTTGCTATCTGAATACAAATGGCCAGGGAATCTGTCACAACTGCAAGACATGGTGGTTGCTGCTGCCGAGAAAACGGAAGCCAATCAAATCACTTCCAAGGATCTACCCAAAAAATTCATTGACTCAATCTCAGCACAGCGCACAGGCTCACTGACTGAAACAGAGATTCAATTGGATGAATATCTGCAAAAAATTGAACGAGAGCTTTTGAAGCGAGCGATTCGGCAAGCAAAAGGCAACAAGACAAAAGCCGCCAAACTGCTTGGGATCAGTCGAGCCAAACTTCTGCGAAGAATCCAGCAATTCAATCTCACAGCCGAACCTGACGGAGGTTTGGACGGGCCTGAACTCCTGGAACCGTCGGCTTTCAAGGAGATCGAATAATGGGCACTGGTTCGAAAATCTTTATCCTGAGCCATTCGGTACACCACAATTCTCGTCTTATGGATCTGTTCCCGGGGCAACGCCTTTCATGGGCTCTAGACATCGACGGCTTATTGAAGGAAGTTGCAGGATCGAAAGAGTTTTCGACGGCGATCATCGAGCTAAGAGTTGGCTCAGGAATGGACTCAGGAATAGGTTCGGTCATCGAAGATTGCGAGAAGGTCTTTCAACTGGCAATCTGCAATGCTTCAAATACGAACTTCTTTGCGATTGGCAGCGATGAGTTGAGACCATGGTTACCTTTGATACGAAACTGTGGTTTTTCGGGATACTTTCCAGCGGAAAAACTTCCTGATTTAAAAATTCCAATTGAACGCCAACAACAAATCCGCGGTTATGCAGAAGACACAATTGAGGAAAGAGTGCATGCCGACTTACCCTGGTCGCCGTAGTCATCTCCCAATCGGTTTTAAATCTACTTCGAACCAGACGCGAGAAAACAGCGCGTCAGCCCTTACACCAATCCAATTTGCTACGACAAGATTCGACACCCCAACAAACAGACCTGAAAATGAATAAACCGACTGACCAAGACAGTGAAATCCGCGCAGCTTTGGCGACAATCAAGGATCCGGAAACCGGCCGCCCCTTAGCAAAGCAAATACATGATGTCCAATCATCCGACAAATCAATTCATGTCAAAGTCGGGCTGACATCTTTTTCCTGGCCTCTCAAAGACGACTTTCAGTCTGAAATTGAAGGCTGCTTAAAAACCAAGTTCGACGGCGTCAACGAAATCAAAGTTGAAGTTGTCACACACGAACGCCCCGCGCAGCCCATCGGCCAGGTCGGCTTGACCGCGAAAGCTGTCATTGCGATCGCGGCTGGCAAAGGAGGCGTTGGCAAAAGCACTGCAGCAACGAGCCTGGCGATTGCTTTGAAACGTGCGGGCTGCAAAGTCGGTTTGCTTGACGCCGATGTGTACGGGCCGAGCGTCCCGCACCTTACCGGTGTTCGTGGTCAGGTCACGAAAGTTGACAACAAGATTCAACCATTGGATTTCGATGGGATTCCATTGATGAGCATCGGCTTCATGGTGCCACCGGGCGAAGCCGTCATTTGGCGCGGCCCAATGTTGCACTCTGCTGTCACAACATTCGTTCGCGACACCGCCTGGGGCGATCTCGATTATTTGATCATCGACATGCCACCGGGCACGGGCGACATCGCACTCAGCCTCTCACAACTACTGCCGTTGACCGGCGCGATCATTGTCTGCACTCCCCAGGAAGTCGCGCTAATCGATGCCATCAAAGCCGTCGGGATGTTCCGAAAAGTAAAGATTCCAGTGATCGGATTGATCGAAAACATGAGCAGCTTTATCTGCCCCGACAATGGAAAGCGCTACGACATTTTCGGCAAGGGCGGAGCCAAAGAATATGCCAGCCAAGACAAGATCGAATTCCTGGGTGACATCCCCATAAACATCTCGTTGCGGGAACGAGGCGATGCGGGCGAAATGGCCGCCAACTTTGATGACCCGGATGTTGGCCCCTACCTAGAGAAGATCGCACATACGCTGTGCAAAAACCTCGCGAACCAAGCCGCTGCCACCCCAGTGACAGCACAGTTGCCAGTACTTGGATGAAACCGATCACCCGGCAAACTAGATTCCCGGCTGCGCTCTGAACCTGGTCGCATGCCGGCCAGCCGACGAGCCATGCCGAAACACTGGTGAGCGCAAAATTTTAGGGCCGACTGAATTGATCAGCGGCCCTTTCTCGTTGTTTCAAAAGTACAAGAACACGCACTAAGTACGCGATCGCGAATCAACGCGAATTACTTCTTGCGCTTGGCTTTCTTCTTAGTAGCTTTTTTCTTCTTCTTAGTAGCCTTTTTCTTTTTGGCTTTCTTCTTCGCTACTTTCTTCTTAGCTACCTTCTTCTTTTTCTTTGTAGCTTTTTTCTTCTTCTTAGTAGCCTTCTTTTTCTTAGTAGCCTTCTTCTTTTTCTTTGCTACTTTTTTCTTTGCTACTTTTTT
>CAZPTT010000024.1:0-49593 GCA_964589435.1 uncultured Pirellulaceae bacterium | reverse complement strand
TGACTGATTCGCCATCATCGTCTTCGGCGGTTACGGTGACCGAATACTTTCCGTCGGTTACGGCTTGTGAAGCGCTGCTGTTAATCGTTCCGCTGATGACGCCAGTGTCTTCGTTGATCGTTAGTCCATTGGGTAAGTCAGTCGCCAAATACTTCAAGTCATCGCCGTCGGAGTCACTAAAGAAAGACGAGACATCTACACCGTTGATGGTTGCGGAATCGAAGTTGTCTTGATCCGGAATCGTGCCGCCGGCAATCGGTGCGTCGTTGGCTCCGTTAATCGTGATAGACAAAGTTGCTTGCGACGTTCCGCCTTCGGAATCGCTCAGCGAATAAGTGAATGTCTCGGTGAGTGTCTCGCCACCTGCGAGCCCTGAAACATCGACGTTATTATTGTCTAGCGTATATTCGTAGGTTCCATTGCTGTTTACGACGATACTACCGTAGTCGCCAGATACTCCAACGCCAACGTTAGACGCCACATTGTTGACGGCTCCGATGGAAAGCGAATCGCCATCCGGATCACTGTCGACGCCGCTGCCATCATCATCAGTGATGACGTTGCCGGAGTCCAGCAACGATGAATCTTCGGTAACTTCCGCAGAGTTGTCTGTGGCCACCGGTCCTGGATTTTCAACCACCCAAGTAAACGTCGTTGAAACCGAAGCTCCAGAGTCGTCTTGAGCCGTGACAGTTACGGAGTACTCACCATCGGTCACGTCTTGCGAAGCACTACTATCAATGTCGCCGGAAATTACGCCAGCCGAATTGATGCTTAAGCCCGTCGGCAGGCCGCTGGCGGAGAAAGTTAAATAGTCATCGATGTCGTCGAAATGCCCCGAAACATCAAGGCTGATGCTTGCATCTGAATCCTCGTTGCTTTGATCAGGGATCGAGCTGCCAACGGTTGGCGTATCGTTGGTGCCGTTGATCTTGATCGCAACCGTCGCGGTCGAGGTACCGCCTTCGCCGTCGGACAACGTATACGTGTAGGTGTCTGTGACTGCTTGGCCTTCACCGAGGTTTTGTACATCGCTACTGGAATTGTTGATCGTATAGACGTAACTTCCATCGCTGTTGATGACGATACTGCCATAGGGGCTGCTGAGCGTCACGCCCACATTTCCAGCGACGCCTTCGACGGCGGTCACGGACAAGTCGTCATTGTCCGGATCGGAGTCAGCGCCGTTGCCATCGTCATCGGAAATGACATTGCCACTATCGGACAGTGAAGTGTCTTCGGTGACCGAGCCAGAATTGTTCGTCGCCGTTGGTCCGGGGTTGGTGACACTCCAAGTGAAAGTCGAACTGACGGTTGCGCCGTTGTCGTCTTCCGCCGTGATGGTCACCAAGTATTCGCCATCAGTTCCGTCTTGAGAAGCACTGTTGTCAATCGTGCCTGAGATCAGCCCGGTGTCTTCATCAATTGAAAGCCCATCTGGTAGGCTGGCGGCCGAATAAGTCAGCGTGTCACCGTCTGGGTCGCTAAAGTACGAAGACACATCCAAACTGGCGATCGTTCCCAAGTCTTCGTGTGCTTGGTTTGGAATCGTGCCACCGAAAATTGGCGCGTCGTTACTGCCGTTAATCGTGACGGTCAAAGTTGCGGTTGCCGAGCCACCTTCGCCATCATCGATCGTATAAGTGAATGTCTCATTGAGCGTTTCTCCATCATCCAACGCAGATACATCGGGATGATTGTTGTTTACTGAATAGACATAGGAACCATCGCTATTGATCTGAACAGAACCGTAAGTGCCTGCGACGCTGACGTTGACATTTGCGGCGGAATTGTTGACCTGGCTGATGGAAAAAGTATCTCCATCGGAATCGCTGTCGATTCCATCGCCATCGTCATCGGTCATGACGTTTCCGCTGTCGGTCAGCGAGCTATCCTCGGTGACAGACGCGGTATTATTTGATGCGGTTGGTCCCGGATTAGTAACCGACCAATCGAATGTAGTTGAAGTAGAGCCAGTTCCGTCGTTTGCGTTGATGGTGACGGTATATACGCCGCTGGTTCCGCCCTGGGAAGCGCTGTTGTCAATTTGTCCGCTGATGATGCCGGTTGCTTCATCGATCGTCAGCCCATCAGGAAGGTCGTCGGCGGAAAATGTCAGCGAATCTCCATCTGGATCGCTAAAGTAAGACGAAACATCCAAGCCCGTGACGGACTCAAAATCTTCGTTTGACTGGTTCGGAATCGTACCTCCGACAACTGGAGCATCGTTGCCGCCATTGATCGTCAGCGTCAACGTTGCGGTAGAAGTTCCACCTTCACCGTCGCTAATCGTATAGGTGAAGCTCTCGGTCAGCGATTCGGAATTGGACAATGCAATTACATCAGCGTTGTTCGGATCCAAGTCATATTGATAACTTCCATCGGCATTGATGGTGATGTCGCCGTACGTTCCAGTCAGTGTGCTGCCAACCAAGTTTGTTCCGTTGGCCTCGATCACGGTCAGATCAGCCAAATCGTCATCGGAATCAGCTCCACTACCGTCGTCGTCGGTGATGAGGTTGCCGGTCGTCGTTTCCTGGCTGCCGTAAGTAACGTGGTTGCTGTTGTCGGTTGCTGTTGGGCCTGGGTTCGTGATGCTCCAACTAAACGATTGGTTAACTGTGCTGCCGTGATCGTCAGTGGCGGTGACGACGACTGTAAATTCGCCGCCAGTTCCATCCTGTGAAGCGCTGTTGTCGATCGTTCCGCTAATCACGCCGCTGGAGCTGATGGTCAAACCGGTTGGTAGATCGGCAGCCGTGAAAGTGAGCGGCGTTCCATCGATATCTGTGAAGTAGCTGCTTACTTCAAATCCGCTAATCACATCGATGTCTGAGTTGGCCTGATCTGGGATCGCGCCAGAAACAAGGGGAGCGTCATTGGTGCCGGTAACCGTGATTGTTAAAGTTGCAGTGGCGGTGCCACCTTCACCATCGGAAATAGTGTATTCAATTTCCGTTGTTGCTGTTTCGCCTTCGGCAAGATTGTCAAAATCGCCATCTGGGTCAAATTGGTAGGATCCGTCCGAATTCAGCGTGAACAATCCGCCGCCGGTTCCAGGATTGGTCGTGCCGGCCGAGTTGACGTTTGTATTGTTTTCATAACTGACCACTTCGAAGTCATCACCGTCGGCGTCGCTATCGTTGGTGAGTACATTTCCAGCGACGGTGGCGTTTTGATTGGTTGAGCCGTCATCATTGGTGGCAGATGGCCCCAAATTGCTAACCGTCCACTCAAACGTTTGTGAAACCGATTCGCCATGATCGTCTTCAGCGGTAATTGTGACGGTGAACGGGCCGCTCTGCGAAGCGCTATTGTCGATATCGCCAGTGATCAAACCTGCCGCGTCGATCGAAAGTCCAGTTGGTAAATCAATTGCTGAGTAGATCAAGGTGTCCGTTGTGTCAACGTCGGAGAAGTAGGAGCTGATGTCAACCGAAACGGAGTCGCCGTCGTCGTTGGCCCGATCAGGCATCGATGAGACCGTGGGCGTCTCGTTCGTTCCGGTGATAACCACGCTGAGTACATCGTTGACCGTACCGCCTTCTCCATCAGAGACTTGGTAGATGACGGAAGTCGTCAACTGTTGGCCTTCGGCTAGACTGGCGAATTCGCCGTTTGGATCAAAGCTGAAAGAGCCATCCGATTCGACAGTAAATGTTCCTCCGTTGCTGCCCGCGATGGCTGAACTCAGGTTCGATGCTGATTGGCTGGCGGCATCGCCAACGGCAACGACGGACAATGAGTCACCATCGGGATCGGTGTCGTTGTCAAGCACATTGTCGTTGACGACTAAGAACGGATCGCTGTTGTACGAATCGGGATTGCTGTCCGGCGCAAGGTTGGAGATCGTCCAGTCGAATGTTTGATTGACGCTTTCACCCGCCGCGTCTCGAGCGGTTACGGTGACCGAGTAGACTCCACCAACAGCGCCTTGTGAGGCACTGTTGTCCACGGTTCCGGTAATCTCTCCGCTGTTCAGGTTGATTGAAAGACCAGTTGGTAAACCTGACGCAGTGAAAAAGAGTGAGTCCCCAGTGTCGACATCCGAGAAATATCCGCTGACATCGAGCGTCGCAATCGTTGCGTCGTCATTGTTGGCTTGAGGTGGAATGGTTCCATTGGCGACTGGTTCGTCGTTGACTGCAACCACGGTTCCGCTGACACAACCGATCGAAATCGCTCCATGATTTAGGGCGGAAGCAAGATCGCCACCGGCTCGTCCATCGGCATCGAGTATTGGGGTGGAGGCAACCAAGACTGATGAACCATCGAAGTCTATTTGGATGAACTCTCCGGAGGTTCGCGTCCCGTAGAGTTTGCCGTCAAGCCCGACGCTCAGGCCAGTTGAAGCGTCACGGAAATCGCCTCGGTAGCCCGGATTGTTTGATGAATCGACGTAGTCGTGCGCGTAGGTCTCGGAGGCGAGCATATCGAAGTCGCCAGACGTCAGGTCGTAGCTGTACAGGAAGGAACTTCGCTGGCTATTGGCTTTGTCATTAAAGTCGCTCCGGCCGTAAAGGATTCCGGTCGATTGATCGATCGCAATATCGTCGTTGTTATTCCACGCCACTGAGCCACCGCTCATGTCGGCGACTTTGACAACATCACCGATCGTCGAAGGATCGCTGAAATCGACTCGGTAAAGCGAGTCTCCACCGGCGTTTTTGGTCGTTGGCACGATGTACAGCGAACCGTCGTAAAATGCTGCTGCCTGATGAGAGTCGGTTCCGGGAATCGAATCCGTCCAGCCACTGGAGGTGCTTTCGATGTTGCCAATCAAGGCCGCTGTGGAGGTTGGTGTGCCATTTTCCCAAACGTAGACGTCTCCGTTGGCGCGAACGAAGTACGCCATCGAATTTTCTTGGTCATACGCCATTGAAGTGGTGCTAAAACCAAGGTCACCAATGAAAGTCTTCTCGCCTGTCGTCATGTCCAGGTTGAAAACCATTCGACCGTTGCTGGCCGACGATTCTACGTAGAGGCTGTGACCGGCCGTTCCGGCGTCCGCTCGATCGGTGATTGTGTATTTAAAGTCGGCGTCGCCGTGATAATCAGCGGCGGCCGTGAAAGTCAACGTGCCGTTAGCGTTTAGTGTGACGGTACCATTTTCAACCGCGACGGTTTCCCCTGCTGAGATTTCTTGGCCATCGATGTGAGTGACGGTAAGTGAATCGTTTTCCGGATCAGTGTCGTTGTCCAATACATCAATGATGACCGAGCCGTCTTCGTTGACCGTGAAGCTGTCATCAACCGCGGTCGCGGCGTCGTTGATTGGCACGATTGCGATGTCGGTGCTGCCAGCAACTGTTGTTGTGCCATCAGAAACATTGAATGTGAAATCGCCTGGATCGGTGACGCCGTCGTACTCATCGGGAGCATCAAACAGTAACCCTTCAAGCTCAGCCTCGGTCAGGACGTCACCATCGTTGACGACGGTGCCGTTGGCCAATGTGACGGTGCCCAAATCCGGCAACCCTGTCACGGTAATTGTCAGCGAGTCACCATCGACGTCGGTCGGTGCGGTCAGTCCAAGTGGAAACTTGTTTATTCCCTCGGGGGCTGAGATTGAGGTCGAAGCGACATTCGGCGCGTCGTTAGCACCGTTAATCGTAATCGTTAGCGTGGCGTTGGATGTTCCGCCTTCACCGTCTGACAGCGTGTAAGCGAAACTTTCGCTGAGTGTTTCCAAGTCGTCGAGTGCTTGTACATCGAGGTTGGCATTGTCCAGCGCGTAAGTGTAGCTTCCATCGCTGGCAACAGACAAACTGCCGTAGGTGCCCGAGACAATTTCCGTTTCGCCAAATCCAATGTTCGTGCCGGCAATCGAGCTGATGAAAAGTGTGTCACCGTCTGAATCACTATCGCTCCCAAACGAATCGTCGTCTGAGATGATGTTGCCACTGTCGGACAACATGGAATCTTCGGTTAGGCTCGCGGTGTTATCCGTTGCCGTTGGGCCGGGGTTTTCGACAGTCCATTCGAATGTCGTAGAAACCGCTTCGCCATCGTCATCAGTCGCCGTGATCGTGACCGTGTAGACACCGCCAACGCCGCCTTGCGAAGCGCTGTTGTCGATGGTTCCGCTGATGATGCCTGCGGAGTTGATGGTTAATCCAGTTGGCAAGCCTGCCGCAGAAAATGTAGGTGAATCGTCGACGTCATTGAAGAATCCAGAGACATCCAAGCCGGAGATGTTCTGTGCATCGTCGTTTGTTTGGGGTGGGATGGTTCCGCCGACGACAGGCGCGTCATTGGTTCCCGCAATGTCGATCGTCAGTGTTGCGTTCGAGAATCCGCCTTCGCCGTCACTCAGCGTATAGGTGAAAGTATCGGAAACAGAATCCCCGGTGTCCAACGCTTCAACATTCGCATCAGAATTCGAAAGTGAATACGTGTAAGTTCCATTCGAGTTGATAATGACACTTCCGTAAGTGCCAGCGACCGAAATTCCGACATTGCCTGCGACGCCGTTGATTGCGGAAATACTGAGGTCGTCATTGTCTTCGTCTGAATCGACGCCGTCACCATCGTTATCGCTGATGACGTTGCCTGTGTCGGTGAGCGAAGTGTCTTCGGTGACGCTGGCCGAATTATCGGTGGCGGTTGGCCCTGGATTGGAAACCGTCCAATCGAACGTGCTGGATACTGAGGCTCCATTGTCATCGGTTGCGGTGACCGTGATCGAGAAAACGCCACCCGCAACGTCTTGCGAAGCGCTGTTATCAATCGTCCCGCTAATGACGCCGGCTGAGTTGATCGTTAATCCGGTCGGCAAGCCGCTGGCTGAGAAAGTCGGTGTGTCGTCGACATCAGCGAAATATCCAGAAATATCCAGACCGCCTACAGAGTCCGCGTCTTCGCTGCTTTGATCCGGTATTGTTCCGGCAACTGTTGGCGCGTCATTGGTTCCGTTAACAGTGATGGTGATCGATGCGTTGCTGGTGCCGCCTTCACCATCGGTCAGAGTGTATGTAAATGTTTCCGTGAGAGTTTCGCCATTGTCTAGCGCTGCAACGGTCGTGTTGTCGTTGTCGAGCGTGTAGGTGTAATCACCATTGGCATCGATCAAGATGCTGCCGTAGGTTCCTGCCGTTCCAACGCCAACGTTACTCGATGCACCGGCGACTGCGCCGATTACAATTGCATCGCCATCGGCGTCCGCGTCGACTCCGTCACCATCATTGTCAGTGATGACGTTTCCGCTATCTGTCAAAGCTGTGTCTTCGGTGACCGCTGCGGTGTTGTCAGTTGCGGTTGGGCCAGGATTGGAAATCGTCCAACTGAAAGTCGTGGAAATGCTTTCGCCGTTGTCATCGGTGGCGGTGATTTCAACGGTGAACACTCCTCCCGCGACGTCTTGTGAAGCCGAGTTGTCTATCGTTCCACTGATGACGCCAGCCGCGTTGATCGACAATCCAGTTGGGAGGTCGGTTGCGCTGAATTCGAGTAAGTCGTCGGGATCGGAGAAGTAACCTGAAATGTCCAGCGCGCTAACGGTATCAGCATCATCGTTGGATTGGGAAGGGATCGTACTGCCAACAACGGGAGCGTCATTAGTTCCGGCGATTGCGACGGTCAATGTGGCGGTAGAGAATCCGCCTTCACCATCGCTGATTGTGTAGGTAAACGAATCCGATAGTGATTCGCCGTTGTCCAAAGCGTTGACCGCCGTGTTATCGTTGTCGAGAGAGTAGGTGTAGGTACCATCATTGTTGATGACGACATCGCCGTAACTACCGGAGACCGTGGCACCCACGTCACTGGTAACTCCATTGACCGCGCTCACTGAGAACGCATCATTGTCAGAATCAAAGTCAGCTCCGTCCCCGTCGTCATCAGACAAGACGTTGCCAGCTTCGGTTAGATTCGTATCTTCTTTGACGGCCGCTGAATTGTTGGTGGCTGTCGGGCCAGGGTTGGCGACGCCCCATGTGAAAGATTGGGAGGTTGAGGCTCCAACGTCGTCAGTTGCTGTGATGACGACAGTGAACGGGCCAAGCAGTGATGCACTGTTATCGATCGTGCCCGAAATGATTCCGGTATCCTGATCGATCGAAAGCCCCGGTGGCAGGGAACTTCCAGCATCAAACTCCAAAGTATCCGAATCATCAACATCGTTGAAATAACCGGAGACATCGAAGTTGATGGTTTCAGCATCGTCACTATTTTGATTTGGAATCGTGCCTACATTGTTGGGCGCATCTTGAGTACCGGTAACAGTGACCGTTACTGTTGCGGTGTCGGCGATTCCAGTCCCATCGCTAATTTGATAGGTGATCGTGGTCGTTGCCGTTTCGCCTTCATTCAAGTAATCGAAATCCGAGCCTGGATCAAAGTCCATCGTTCCGTTGGAAGTGATGGTGAATGAGCCTCCGTTGGTTCCCGTTGTTGGCGATCCAACGTTGCTGGTTAGGGGGCCAACGACGGTGACGGTCAACGTGTCTCCGTCTGGATCGGAGTCGGCTCCGTTCCCATTGTCGCCAGTGATGATGTTCTCGCCCGAAATCGAAGTATTCTGATCGGTGGCAAAGCCATCGTCGGTGGCGACGGGTTGAGAATAGCTCAAAGGCGTCGAAGTGAAGTTCGCAGTTGAAAGTCCGTAACCAGTATTCGCATTTCGGGCAGTGAACCTCAGATTCAACGTCGGCATGTCGAAGAAAGTCGCACGAATCCAGCGCTCTTCATCGGCTTCTCCACCTTTGGTTGTGGTGTTGGTGAAAGTCGTCAGTCCATCACCAGCGTCGAAACTTTCAATGCTGCTCGCGGGCGAATCTGAAATTTGATAGGTCTGCATTTGATCGGCCACGACGGTGACGGCTTCCGAGCCCGATCCACTGGCTGTTGGCGCTTCGTAATCTATATCCTTAAACGTGAAGTCGCCAACGACAGAAAGTGCATTTCCGTTTGACGCGTCGAAGAATTCGATTTGGATGTGTGCAGTATGTCCTTCATAGCCCGACACAGAGGCTCCAACGCTTCGCGCCAGCAACACTGGTCCACCCGCGAAATCTGAGAATGTAACGGGCAGTTGATCTGTTGTGCCGGTTGTGGTGTTTCCGTTTTCGTCGAAGGTGTCGATCAGCGTCATGCGAAGATCGATCGTGATTGCGCCGCTATTGGCCGTCGCGGCATTGGCATACGTTCGGCTGGACACACCACCTTCACTCACGGGAGTGACCGCAATCTCATTCATGCCGCCGAAGGTCGCTGTACCAACGACGAAGCCCGCATCAGTGACCAGTAGAACGCCGTCGTAGTTTGAGGCCGAGAGCGCCGTTGTCTCGATCGAACCGGTCTGCCGTTCCAAGTCCCAATCCCCGCCGCTTTCGCTTGCGCCCGTCAAGTCATCCGATGCCGCGACGTCGGCGTTCGTAACCTGGGCCAATTGTTCCATGAACTGTTCGCCGGCTTCACTGCTGGCCAGTTCACAGCCGTAGATGAGGATGTCGCCAGATTCCGAAAGAGCTGCGCCAATTCGCTGCAAGTCTGAGCTGAATTCACCGCCGAGATCTGCGCTTTCGATTGTCGAATTGCCAAGTCGTAGGCCGGCGTCATGGCCATGCGAAATGATATGAATTGCAGAAAGTTCCGAGCGTCCTTCAAGGTGATCTGCGATTTGAGTCAGACCTGCCGACCCCTGGTTGATGAAAAAGACCTCGACATCTCTTCCTTCGACGAAATCCGCAACAATGTCTTGGTAGCCTTCAACAGATTTGTCGACAAACACAATCTCACTCGAAGATTGCTCGTCAGCGGTTTGCTTGTTGTCGGCGACTTCTTCGGACGAGCTTAGGCTCGCTTGAACGAACGCCATCGCGTCGCTATTAAAGTCGGTTTGAACGTCGACAGGATTGACTGGCACGGCATCGAACAGCACTCGCTCTTCGAGCTGTTCAATTAGAAGATTCCGCTTGTCCTGAGGGGTCGAATGATTCGGAGAATCATTGGCTGAGCCCGATGGAACATTTCCGTTGTTCGTCATATCGATATCTCTGTTAATTTGATTGTAGCGCGCAGGCAAGGCGGGGGTTTAGGAGGGGCGATTTGCGCAAGAATTCTTGGAAGGGTACGTCGCTTTAGCCGTCAAGGTCGGAACTAATCCTGAAAGTCAGCGATGTTGTCTTTAAGCAACATCGATTACGCTGACGATTTCTGATGCGACGGTTGTCGCGGTCTCATAACCCTTAAGGACGGATCCGCAAGAGTTTTATGAACTGTAAATTGAAACTTGCGAAAACCAGCGAAGGCACAATTTTGTTTGTTCGTGTCCGCCAAGCCAAATGCTCACAGCAACGAAATTCGCGGCCTCATTGAGGGGGCTTTGAAAGTCGCTGTGGCGGCAGCTCTTGAGAAGTGGAAAGCCAATCAGGCGATCATTCGTTTACTGTCCCGGTTACTTGAGATTCCCAAAACCAGATTCAACTCGTAGCTGAAACTGCCCATTCTCGCAAAATAATTCTTGTTTCCGGCGTGCAGTCGGATAATCTGGAAGCACGAATCATGAAGATTTGCTCCAACCGTTGCAAATGAATTGCTTTTTTTGCTGCCTCTTTGAATCAAAGTTTGGATGGGACGATGCGTCGAATATTCTTCTTCTTGTTGACGTGCATCTCTCTGACGTGCTTAGCATCGACCAATGAAATCCAAGCTCAGTTGATAACCGATAGTAAAGCATTCAATTGGGATTTTGCTCAAAATGCTTCAATCGAAGACGGATCCAATGACACCTTCGATGGAGGTATGTTGCTGTTTGTTGGTTCAGATTCTTTTGATGGCAATGGAGCATCGGAGCGAGAAGGGAATCTTTATGTGTTTGGGCCAGAGGATGTAGGTGGTGTTGTCGTTAGTCGTAGCGTCTTGTTAGTTGATGAACCTGCTGGCCTGTTTTACGCCGAGAGTTTTCGAAATAAAGGCGGGTCGAAAATTCGCATTAATCCTCGAGTCGTTTCGGATTTTGGTGACGAGGAACAGCCCCAAACAGAGCTGAACGGTGAAGGGAAGATGGTCGCGATGCGGTACCCCCACCCTTCTCCTCGCGCAGCCGTTGTTTACTTGTTTGGCGATGCTGCCAGTAGCTACCTGCCAAGCCTGAGGGGTTCAGGCGATGTCTATACGTTTGAGTATCCACAATTAACGCTACAGCCAGGCCAGAGAAAAACCATTGGATACTTTGTGGCGCAGCGAGATTTGGAAAAGACAGAGACGCTGTACAAGAACGATAGTGTTTTTCAAGACTGTGTTAATGCAATTTCAAGCCTGAAAAGCTTTTCGTTCGTTAACTTGCCTGGGATGAGTTTGTACGATACGGGAGATTTGGATCTGCATCGACAGGATACTTCCGACTTCATTAAGACACGGGGTGGCGATGAGGTTTTTGGTTCGCTGGAAACGAAAGAGTTTGAGCTAGTGACCGACATTGGAACACGAAGCTTTAAGGCAGACGAAATGATCAATTTGTTCAATTCGGGTAACGATGAATATCGGGTCATCATTAGCGACGGATCAATACTTCGTGGTGAATTGAAGCCGGAACGAATCAGTTTCAGGCTTTCCGACGGCATTGCAGGTGAAATCAGTACGAAGGATATTGAACGAATAGTTACCAAGGATGTTCGTCCTCCACAAAAGGGGCGGCAGTTCGGAGAGTGGTTCGAGTTTTCGAAACCATTGGTTGTATTTGCCAACGGGGACAGACTTACCGGGACGATCGCCAATGATTCTTTTGCAGTAAGTACGGCACTGGGCAAATTTGATGTTCCAGTCGCGGCTCTTGCGTCAGTGCAATTCGACCAGTCCAGCTCCGGTGGAATGACTTCTCTCTTCACAACGCGGGATGGTCAACGATTCTCTGGCGTTTTCTATGACGACGTTGAGCTCGAATTTTGGAAAGGTTCGAAGCTGGAAGTCGCTGCCGGAAACTTGCTGGCGATGCATCTGACCGATCCTTCAAAAAATGGCAACAAACGAACACGGCATGATTCATTCTTGAAAATTGGCAAACGTGATTTCATCTACGCAAATATTCTTGCGGGGCAAAGACCGCTTGAATTTGAAACTGCATTTGGACGGCGCAAGATTGATCCCGAACAAATTCTTAGTTTGGTCAATATTCGGGGGCTGGTCAGCGAAATGCAGATTACGCTGTGGGATCAATCAAAATTGAAAGGGAAGCTTGTTGGCAAGTCGATTTTGTTCGAGGTGCTCGGTAGTGAAGTCGAGATTGCGGCAACGTTAATAACTCGTTTTGACAATCCTTTGGCGTCACCACCGGAAACCCAAAAGGAGCGGTACCTCGAAACGATTGAGAAGTTGAGCCATAAGAAGTTCAAAATTCGCGATGCGGCAATGAAGTCCTTACAGAAAGACGCCGGCAAAATTCGTGGACTGCTGTTGTCACAGCTTGAAGGAGCGGATCTGCAAACGAAAGCGCAGATTTGGAAATTACTTCCAGAAGAAGATCGACGGCGCCTGAAGAAATTGGCTCCCGAGAAGCAAACTCGGATCCGAATTGGAAAAGAGGCTGGCGAAGTCGATGGGAATGCGGAGCCGTTGGACGAGAACGATGAATCGATCTCCGATCCCAACGCTGACCATGGCGAGCCGGTCGACTGTGCTGCAACCGGTTTTCGCTTGCCCGTCATTTTTGCGGTCTAGTTCGGGACTTAGTTCGGGACTTGGATAACGCCTTGATAATAGTCGTGCGATTCTTCGATGACGGCGTCATCGCCTTCGAGCAATGGCTGGCTCTCGATGATCGGGTCTGAAAAGCTTGGCTCAATCGAGTTGACTGGCGATTTGCTAAGTACATGAGTTGGCATGCCGTTCTCAATCGTCTCGCCAATCTGAACGCCTTCCGCTCTTAGCAACAGTCCGGTCACACGCTTTAGATTCATCTGAGCCAAACCGTAAGTCAACTGGGACTGCAGGAAACTGAATTCTGCTTCTGCCAATCTCTCCTGCGAAAGCAGCAGATTCTCCAAGGCGAGGCTGGCAGAAACGTCTTCGCCCGGCAGTCGACGCCAACGTTTGGTTTGGGCGTCAAGCTGAGCCGAGCGGGCATTCATCGCTTCTGATTTGGCAAACATCTCTTGATTCGAAGTTTGGATTTCTCGGACAGCGACCTCGACTTCCAGCTTGACCGTTTGAAGTGTCGTTCGATATTGACTTTGCAATTGGCGAAGTTCCAGATTCCTTCGAAGGTGACGAGCTTGAGACGCCCGATTGCCGATCGGAATTTCGTAATTGATACCCACTGAATAGCCCGGTCGACCGGCATTGAATTGTTCGGCATAGGCATCACTAATACTGCCGTTGCCTTCGAGGCCGGCCACATAGGTCTGCGTGATTAAATCGAGTGTTGGAAGAAGCTCGTGTTGAGACATTCCCAAGCGAATGGAACCAGCTTTGATTTGCTTGAGGGCTTGTAGGACTTCCGGGCGGTTTTGAATCGCGAAAGTTAGCGACTCAGACATCTCGACGTGATACGGCACCAGGTTCGGCGTATCCGTCGGTATCAATTCGCAGTTGTTGAAGTCGCCAAAGTCCGGGTCGTTAACCAATGAACGCAAGCGAGATTCGGAGTTTTTGACCGCCATTCTTGCCCGAATAAGCTCGGCTCGACGGGTTGTAACCGACGCTTTTGCACTCAGGATTTGGGCTTGCTGAGCGTCGATGCCACTACGTTTTTCCAACAACGAATAGATCTCATTGGCGCGCTCGTAGGAGTTCATTTTTTGGAAGAGAACGCCTCGTTCTAAAAATAGCGCCCAATACGCTCGGGTCACTTCGAGCAAGTGCGATTGTAATTGACGCCGAAATTCGTCATCGGCAATGTTAGCGTCCAATTGTGCAAGACAGGTCAGGCTTTGGTTGTAAACAAGGCCACGGCCACGCATCAGTGGCTGTGTATATCCCAAGATCAAACGAGCCGTCCCTTGTGGATTGGGATCAAAAAAGGTCGAGTTGGTTTCTTGCCAACCAATGTTTTGGCGAATGTCAAATTCTCCACCGACTTGGTTTCGCCGACGAAGTCCCGCACCAGCGGTCCATTGTTGGTTGACATAGCGAGTTCCTGTGCCTCCGACGGTCAGAGAGTTGCCAACTGGATCGTTCAGGTCATCCCAGCGTGTTTCGAAGTATCGCGTCCAATCGAAAGCTGAGTCGGCTTCGGTAATTGCCGTTCGCCGGATCATCGGAAGTTCAGCGAACACCTTAATTTGATCGGAGTGCTCCAATGTCCGAACCAAGACTTCGTCCAGGCTAAAGCTACGCGATTCAGTCGACTGACGCATCGGTTGAGTCACATAACTCTGCCACCAACCTGGCTGAATTGGATGGTCAGAATTGTTAAGCTCGTCGGCGGTTTGAATAGCCTGTTTGAGGTAAGATTCCGTTTCAGATACAGGCCGGTTGAACGTTGATTGCGCTGAGAGAAAATTTCCTGATACGAAACTAATCGCAATAATTGCTGGGGCAAAACCTAACCAGTTTTTATTTAAGGAAATCATAGGTCGACTTTAATGTTCAATGAATCGAGAAACGATACGAAGGTGGGCCTAAGTAATATCGGCTTGGAGGGCATGTTGTGACTGTTCCAACGAGGGTTAGTTTCAAAAGTGATGATACTAGCACTACGGATGTAAGAGTCTTGATGACTGGCAAAAGCTGGTAAGCAATGCCGACAAATTCTCCCCGCGCGATGAGGAGTAACTTGTGATGATTGAGAAAGGTTTGTGGAAGGTTTGCGAAAGTGATCTTGAGAGATTTGCATAGCGCCGCTGGTTCTGCGGGAATTAGCTAGCGAATTGAGACACTCGTGTGGCTGCCACGCCAATAGGTGTTACGGTTCGGAGAAAGCCCATTTGGTTCCCTGGCTATTGAATTTGGCTGCGCATGTTCCGCAACCAATTCGTGACCTTTTCCGATATGACATCGCCGACCGAACCGCGCTTTGCGCGAAAGGAAACGGTGGCGGCTTGCCCTGCTCGAAATTTTCGACTGTCCAACGGCGATAAAGAGACGCGAGCGAGGAAATGTGGACGAACCAATTGGAATTGATCTTGGTTTTCACCGCCGGCAAATGTGTCTGGAGCAGAACTTCGAGAGCGAACGGGCATCGGTCCACCGACCATTGAGCTGAACGCCTCGTGCGGCAGTTCGACATTGGCTCGAGGATTGACTTGGTTGAGCACGGCGCTAAAACGCTGCGTGCCGTTGCCGGTAATCAAAACATCAACCGCCGCGCCATCGCGATCCTGGAATTTCTTAATGTCCGTTTGCGAAACGAGTGCTTTGACTTCCTTGTGCTCATTGGAGCCAATTCGGCAGAGCATGTGTCCGGCAGAAAGGTAGACGCCGACCATCGAGTCGAGATCGTCCGCCACAATCATGCCAGTTTCTTGAGCGCGAATCTCCAGGTCTTCCAACTGTGCGGAGCGCTCTTGAAGTCGTTTGGTAAGTGAATCGCGGTTCTTCAATTCGGCTTCGAATGCCGAAAGATCATCGTCTTGCCGAAGCTTCCGCAGCACCATTTGGTTTTCTAACAGTTCGATTTCCAGCTTTTTGACATCGGCCGTGAGATCAAGGTTCGTTAAGCGAGCGATCACCCGACCCGGTTCTACCAGTTCTTGATCAGCGACCAGAATTTCGGAAAGAAATCCACCAACGGGCACGCGGACTTCGTTATTTACGACGAAGTCAACAATCGCGGGAGCATGGATGCGGGCGTGCCAAGGCACGTAATGATAGATCGAGAAAAGACCTGCGATCAGTATCGCAGTTAAGCCGCAAAAACGGATACGACTTGGCCTTTGTTGGGTTTCGACGCCGACGAAGACGAATTTTAGCAATTTGATAATTGGCCAAACGACCCACAGGCAAACCGCAATCGCCGCCAACAAAATGCCGGCTCCAAAGAACAACGATTCAGCCGCGATCGCCAAGCCTACGCAGATCAGGACTTTCCAAGCCAGCGCTCCCAACGCGTAGAGTACCACGATTTCGCCTCGACCTTCGGGCCAGCTTGGTTTCTTGACATCCAACCCTAAGTAGAATTTTTTGCCAAACCACTTAGTGAGTTGTTGGCCGTGTGTTCCGAGATTGGGAAGCTCAAGCCAGTCGGTCAAAATGTAGTAGCCATCGAACCTCATCAAAGGGTTGGCGTTGAATATCAAAGTGGTGAACGAGCCGGCCAACATGATGTTGAAAGCTTGCTGTTTAAGCACGCCCACATCGGCATGGCTCCAGATGATCGCCGCCACCGCAGCCAAGAACATTTCCACGTACATGCCGGCTGCGGCGACTTGGACGCGGTGCCACTTCGACCGAAATCGCCAGGAACTAGTGACGTCAACGTAGGGCAGCGGGATCATAAGAATCAACACGATGCCTGCTTGACGAACCTCTCCCTGGTGCCTCTTGCAAACGATTCCATGAGCCAATTCATGAAAAAGTTTTAATCCGATCCAGGTTAGCCCAAGCCATAACCAGTTGTCCGCAGAGAAAACCATCGTTTGGCCATTGCCAATTTTGTCCCAGTCGGCCCAAACATGGTATCCACCCAGAAAAACAATGATCGCCCACAGAGCGAACATGGGCGTACTGAATAGCCAACCACAAACGCCGTTGAGTTGTTCCAAGAAACGGTCTGGATTGAAGAGCGGAAATTTCGGCGTAATCGGGTTTAGCTTGGCAATGTTTTTTTTGCGGCTCGTTTCGTTGTGCGATTCGATCAAGCGGTTGGCGCTTCGAGAAGCGTCCGTCGAAGCAAGCCCGCTATCGATCAGCCATTTGCAAATCGTAACGGCTTCCATCTCAGCCACCGCCTGATCCCCCATCTGAGTTGCCGACATTGCGACGGCTCGAGAAAGCGTAGTGTGGCCATCAAGTAGCGAGATCAAATGGTACTCGGCCAATCCAACGCGATAGAAACGCGAGTTCAATTCATCTTCTATCAGATAACATTGGGATTCACGATATTCCTGGAGATGGAAGGATAGATCATCACGCAATCGCAATTTGCAATTGGCCAATTCAACGGTCGAGTGATGAGCATTTTGTGACATACAATTTTGGCGGAAGGAGCTTGAACGATTAGTTGATTTGATAGGCTAAAGATGTTTCGATTGTCGCGCTAGTTGTAGCCAGTCACGACAGCAGTGCATTAAGTCGCTTTCCTGCGCCTATCGTTGTCAAAATTAGAATCCGAATGCGTTGACAAATTTTTCCCATGGCAAATGGAACAGCGTCCAACCGAGGGTGTGGCGTTTACCATAAATTTTTCCGTAACCTTTCATGCCCGGCCGAACGCTGCCGTCTGAATTCTCCAGGGTAACTTCCGCAATGAAAACGTTGGCTTGATCACGAATCGTTGAACTGGGGCGAATTCTTGCGAGCTTTCCGTGATGTGATTCTGTTCCAAATCCCTCAAAACGAAACGAAACGCCCTGCCCTTCTTCTAATTGCATGATCTCGTCAGCCGGAATCGAAAGCTCGACTCGTAGCGGATTTATCGGCGCGATCTCATATAGCTCTTGGCCGATCGTTACCGGAAAATTTTGTCGCTGATCAAAGCTGCCAGAAAGGACGATCCCATCGGTCGTGCTTCGGATTTCAAGGTTGCTTTCTCGGTAACGTAAGACATCGAGTTCGGTTTCCAGTTGCCGTTGTTTAAGCTCGGCCTGAATCGCATCGTTGACTTTGTCAGCCGCTCGAAGAGAAGCTCGCTCGCGGATCGCTCGTTCTCGTTCTGCGACGAGGCCGTTAATCTTGTAGCGAATTTCCAGCCCATCCATTTTGGCCAGCAACTGCCCTTTCTTGACGACATCACCAGGTTGGACAAACGTGTTCTCGAGGAGTCCTTCATAGGGAGCGACGCTATAGTTCCGTTTGACTGGTTCCGCCGTACATTTGCAGTTAACCCGATAAGAAACGGGAACAAAGAGGCTGATGCAAGCGATCAGCAGCAAGGCAATGACCGCCCATTTGGTGCTGGTTTTTTCAGGCGAGACGAACAGTCTGCCAATTTTTTTGGCCACGCCGCCTTCGATAAGCTTGGCCGCGCGCAGGCTGGTGCCGACCGGGTGTTCAAGCGTGTGAATCAGGTTTTGAGTAGCAGCGTTACCAATCAAGTCATGCGATCCCAGAATGGTAATCGCTCCCACTAGCTGGTTTTGCTGGTCACGGAGGGGTACCGAAATGGCGGCATCACAACGCATGTGCCCCACCAATTTTTTGTGGGCGAGCGCTGTTCCTGTACTTTTGGTTTTCTTCGATGGATAAGCCGTCAGTTCGCCTTTCATCAAGGCTTCGTCGAAAGCACTTTTCATCAACATCGTTGTACGGGATTGGTTGTCGAATTCTGCTTGCGATGAAATGGCGAGCAACCGTACAGGGGCCTGTTCACTTTTTTGAAAGCCGACTCCGACGTAATCACAGCGAAGTAAATTCTGAATTTCGTTGGCGATCTTGACGCCAGCCGCTTTCATCGTTTCGCTACATTGTGTCCGGCCGATGAGTTCAAGAACAGTTGCTGCGCTGCGGACTTCGAACGATAGTTTTGTGATTTGGTCTCGCGAACGCCAAAGTCCAAAGTGAGTTGCGACTAATTCACAAATGAGAAGGGTTTCATGGCAATCAGTTTGGTTGTCATGCACCAGTCCGCACAGCACACCCGTCGTCTCATCATCCTGATACATGGGAATACAAATAACTGCTGTGCCCCGGATTTCACTTGGTCGAATGATTTGGTGGGCTTGCTGATCCGAGGCGGTCTTAGCGGCATCGACCATGACCTTTCGCATGACCTGATTGTTGAGCGATTGGTTAGAAAAACGGGTGTCCGTGATCTCGCCTGTTCCAGAGTTCGTGCAGGTAATCCAGGTCGCAGAAAGCATCCGTGTTCGCTGCATCGTTGCGTCGAGTAAACGCGAAATCAGGTCTTTTCGGTTCTCGGTCGTTGTTGCGATGGCGGTCAAGTCCAAAGACAACTGGATGATGTTGTCTTGCTTTTGACCGTTGATACCGCGGTGCAACGGCTGCGAGATAGGCTCTTTGGGTGTTTTCGAATCGGTTGGGCGAACTAACAGGCCGGAACGCTTTTTAGTCGATGCTTGGTTGCCGGCCGCTGGATATTTCTTGCTTGCTGAAGGAGTTCGGCTGCGTTCGGTTTGCTCTTTCGGTTCAGTGGATCCCTTCGGTTTTCGTTCTCGCGCAGGAGCGGTCGAAGCGCTTGGCTTTTGGCGCCGGACGACTTCGATCGGATTTTCCTGTGGTGAATTTGGCATTGAGTTAAGTAGTTTTTGAAAAGTTTGTCTTGATTTGAGTATGGCGAGAAAGCCTCGCGTGAATGTCTAGGAAGAAGAGTTACCTTGTCCGTACACCGATGGATTTAGTTTGTCGTGTTGGTTGATTGTCCAGCCGACAGCGAACACCACTTCGGAACTTGCCGCTGGAGTTGTCAATCAGAGCATCGATGCGAACACGTCCGCTATCGGCACTGGTAATCGGAGCGACATAATCAATTATTGCTTCGGTGACTTGGTTAGTTTCGGTCAATAGTACTTTCGCTCGATCGCCTTTTTTGAATTGACTCGCGCGAGCCGTCGGCAAGTGGAAAACGGCGCGAAGCGTATCAAGCTTGACCACCGTGATGACGTGCGGATCGTTGTGTGAAAGAAACTCGCCGGTCTTGCGGCGGATGTCGACGACGTCGCCAGAAATGGGAGTTCGAATTCGTCGAAGTTCCATTTGCGATTCGATTCGTTTCAGCTCAAGCTGACTCTGCTGCAGCTCCTCACGAATTCCACTGATATTCTCTCGGGCGACTTCCATGTTGGCTTGGGCCACTTCGACTTCTTCAGGGCTGCCGGCGTTGTCTTGCAGCAGAGCAACGAGTTTTTGATGTCGTCTTTGCTTTTGCTCAAACTCCACCTGAGCAGCTTTCAGCTTGGCCGTTCCATTGGCTTTGGCGGAGGCAAGATTCTTTGATGCCGCCAGCACGGTCATGTTCAATTCAAACAGGAGGTCGCCAGGCTGAACCTTGTCGCCTCGTTTTACCAAGACATCCCCGACAATTCCTGTTTCTGCGCATGAAAGCTGAACGGTCTCAATCGGCTCAGTGAAGGCCTCATCTCCGATGTAGGTTAAGTCGTCATCAATTCGGTTGTATTCATCGCCGCTTACGATTTGGTAGCTGAATCCAATCAAGAGTGCGGTGGCCAATAGCAGGTGGGCTAGGCGGTTGGGGTGATTAAGATTCATTGAGAAATTCCGTTTACTCGATTGTTCTTTTATTGTTCGTTGTTTTGCCGGGATTTCTAAGCCAGCTTGGCAACGGATTTTTGCACGGACTCAATCCAACGATCGTGGACAACCATTTTCTTGCGAGATGAAAAGTTGATCCGTTCGATTCGAGTTTGCAAGGCGTTGATTTCTCGATCGAAGCTAGTTTTGCATTCGCCATTTTGCTTGGCGTCGCGACGGATGTTGCGAGCAAGCTGAGGGCTATACTGTTTGATCATCTGATCGTCCGCGGAAACGAAGAATTGACAGGAGCCGGGATCTGATTGACGGGCACAGCGGCCGATCAACTGACGGTCGACTCGTGGCGAATCGTGATGTTCTGCCACAATGACGTGTAAGCCTCCGGCTTCGATCGCGTCGGGATGAATCTTTATGTCCGTTCCGCGACCAGCCATGTTCGTAGCGATCGTGATTTTGCCAGCGGCACCGGCCGCGGAAATGATGTCGGCTTCGTCTTCGTCTTGAGTTCCGTTAAGTGTTGTGTGGGGCTGTTTTTTTTGCTCCAAGACTAAAGCAATCTCGCGACTTTGAGTAATCGTTCGAGTGCCAACAAGGACGGGTTGGCCGCGTTTCGCCCTGGCGATTGCATCGTCGGCGATGGCTTGGTATTTCGATTCTTTCTCAGCAAAATAACGAGCCCGCTCGACGCGTCGTTTGGATGGTTTGTTGCGGTCGATATGGACGATCGGCAAGTTGTAGAACTCCAGCAACTCGGCCTCATTTCCAGCGGCGGTTCCCGTCATGCCAGCGACGTTTTCGTAAAAGCCATAGTATCGCTGGCGAGTGATGCGGGCTTCGATTTCTCGTTCTTCACTGAGCGGGACGCCTTCACACGTTTCGATTGCCTGGTGCAAGCCGCTCCGCCATTTACGCTCGTCGTGCAATCGACCAGTGTTTTGATCGACCAAGACGATCTGGTTGTTCTCGACGACATAGTCCGTGTTACGAACTAACATGATTTTCGCGCGAAGGGCTTGTTCCACATACTGCGACCATGGACGTTGCAGTAATTGTTGGATTGAGGCCGGCAAGTTGGCATGGATTGTGTTCCAGCCGGCGGCGGTCAACTCAATGCTTTGTTTGATCTCGTCGGTTGTGTAATCGAGAGTTTCTTGGAGTGAATCTGCTTGCTGTTTTGCGAAATCGTAGACTTGCGGGTTAGGTTTTTCGCTGCCGCTGGAGCCAGACATGATCAGCGGGGTGGTTGCTTCGTCGATCAACACACTGTCGGCTTCGTCGATGATTGCAAACGCGAGTGGCCGTTGCATTAGATCGAGTTCAAACTCATCGGCTCCTCTTAGCCGAGCCAGAAACCTGGTTCCGAGCGGAAGCTTAGGTTGATTCCGCAGCGCCAATTGATCGCGCAAAAAGTCAAAGCCAAACTCGTAGCCCGTTCCGTACGTGACGTCTTGCGTGTAGGCGGCTTGTTTTTCCGAAGCACTCATCTCACTCTGAACCAAGGCTGAGCTTAAACCCAGTTTCTCAAAAACAGGCAACAGCTCTTCGTGGTCTCGTTCAGCCAAATAGGCATTGGTGGTCGCGACGTGAACGCCTTTGCCAGTCAAGCCATAAAGCACAGTTGGCAATCCGCAGGTAACGGTTTTGCCTTCGCCAGTTTGCATCTCGGCAATCGCACTGGTCGCCAAAACCAATCCGCCAAGAAGTTGGCAGTCGTAATAAACTTTGCCTGATGTCCGGCGGAGGGCTTCGGTCGTTAGGCCAAACGATTCAACAACAATTGAACGCTCGAGCGTGGAAACGCCGTTGGTTTGAAGCGTCGTCCGAAGTGTGTTGGCAGCTTCGAGCAATTCCGGATCGGACAACTGAGCCAACGCCTGAGCGCGCGTGCGAATTTCACGCAGCACGCGTCGGTCATAGCCACGTATTTGTTTCATACGTGGCCAGAAACGATCGCTCATTCGGCTATAGGATCTAAGCTGGTTCAAGTTCGTCGATTCCGGACGGAACACAGATTTACAACTCACAAAATAGGTGAGGCGAAATGCGAAGCGGTTGGCATGACGCGTCGTCTCTATCTTCGGGTCAGCAGAAATCGTTCCATTAGCGCCGTCGTCGATCGTGGGAGAGTCGTCCGGGTTGAGCCGGTTAAGCTTGCCTAATCGTCAGAGCGGCTGTTGGTAGCAATTGATTTGCTAGCTGGAATTTTTGGCGATCACACCCCTACAAAAAATTAGGAGGTCGTTCTGAGAATGTCAGAAGTGGAAAAGGCTCAAACCAAAATTGAAAGGCAAGCGACCGTCGCGCCGATGGCCAAGAAAAATGCTATGAACCTGCTGCGAAAGAAACAAAACGTAAGCCGTTTCATCCGTTTCAAGCGTTCTGATCAGACGCTTAGCTTGCGTTTGTCGGCTTGGAATCGTCAGTCAGTTAGAGAGCTCGTGAAAATCGAGCTAAGTTTCAACGTCGAAATCCGGCTTCGTTTCCAGTTCTGAAGAAGCGTTGATGAACAAGCTAATCACCACAAAGTCAGCCGAAATTTTGGCTGACAATTACTGCAGACAGTGCGGAGCGCGCGTCGGATACGGAGACAACTTCTGCCGAAGTTGTGGGACTGGCTGTCACGGTTCTTCGGGAGAGGTGGCGACTCAAAACGCTCCGCCAGAATCCTCTGACCGAAACCAAATGCCGGCGACCAAGACCAACCAACCGGCTAACCACCAATTGCAAGTGTTGACCACGGTCCTGAACAAGCGATGGCTGGTCATTGGCATCATCGCGTTAATTGGGCCGATGGGATTGCCAGCCCTTTGGTTTAGCCCTCGTTTCAGTGGACTCACAAAAGTCATTACCACAGCGATGTACGTGGTGCTCTCGGCAGCGATACCGATACTTTTGGTTTGGTATTTTCTGGACTATTCGATGTATCCGCTGGTTGATGCGTTCGGCAAGTAAGCACACCTAAACGGCGAAAAACTGCCACCGTTCTGCAAGCGTTCATCATGAGTTTACCCGCGTTGCCGGTTTGGGCTCAACCAAAAAGCGTGGCTACTGAGCCGCATTCAAATCGTTTGAGTCGGTATCATCTTCGTTGCTGCGAGACTTTCGTTTTTGGCCGATGTCAGTCCCAGGAACCAACAGCGGGCCGGTCGAATTTTCATTCATGATTTGTTCGAATTCATCAGCGTCAACCGATTCTATTTCGATCAACCGGTCAGTCAGTGCTTGGAGAGCCGGTTCCCTGACACGGAGCGTTTCGCGAACTTTTTCGATCGCATCGTCGATGATTCGTTTGACTTCTTCATCGATTTTGCAAGCCGTTGATTCGCTGTAACTTGCTCCGCTGGAGGTTCCGCTACCTGCCAGGAACGCACTTCCGCGTTCTTGTTTGTAGTTGATTCGGCCCAGCGAACTCATGCCGTATTGCATCACCATGCCGCGTGCAATATCCGTTGCGCGTTCGAGATCGTTGGAGGCTCCCGTTGAAATGTCTTCGTAAACCAGTTCTTCGGCCAACGTTCCACCAAGCAGGATTTGCAACCTGCTTTCGAGCTCACTTTGAGTCATTAGGAATCGGTCATCCGTCGGTCGCTGCATCGTGTAACCGAGCGCTGCGAGTCCACGGGGAATGATTGAGACTTTGTGGACTGGATCAGTGTTGGGCAAGCTGTAGGCAACCAGCGCGTGACCGGCTTCGTGATACGCTACTCGCTGTTTCTCATCGGGATTCATGACTCGTTGTTTTTTCTCAAGCCCTGCCGTGACGCGTTCGACACCTTCGTTGAAGTTTTCCATCAGGACGGTTTGTTGGTCTTTTCTGGCCGCCAGCAAGGCCGCTTCATTGACGAGGTTCGCCAATTCGGCTCCGCCAAATCCTGGACTGATCGCGGCGACCTTTTTCAAATCGACGTCTGGATCCAGTTTGACATTCTTGACATGGACTTTCAGAATCGCTTCTCGTCCCATGACATCGGGTCGGTCGACGAGCACGTGTCGATCGAAACGGCCCGGTCGCATCAAAGCTTGGTCTAGTGTTTCTGGTCGGTTCGTTGCGCCCATGACAATCACGCCGCTGTTGGATGAAAATCCATCCATCTCAACCAGCAATGCGTTGAGCGTCTGCTCGCGTTCATCGTGACCGCCAACGCCGCCACCACCGCGGGTTTTTCCAAGGGCATCGAGTTCGTCGATAAAGATGATACAGGGTGCTTTGGCTTCGGCTTGTTGGAACATATCGCGCACACGGGCCGCACCGACGCCGACAAACATTTCGACGAAGTCGCTTCCCGAGAGGCTGAAGAAAGGCACGCCGGCTTCGCCAGCAATGGCCTTGGCCAGCAACGTCTTGCCGGTTCCCGGCGGGCCAACGAGTAGGACGCCGCAAGGGATCTTGCCGCCAAGCCGCTGATATTTTTCTGGCTTCTGCAGGAAGTCGACGACTTCCTTGACCTCTTCGACGGCTTCATCGATTCCGGCCACGTCGCTGAACATGACGCCAAGATCTTCTTCCGCCATCAACCGGCCACGGCTGCGACCGAATTGCATCGGCCCGCCTGCTCCGCCGAGACGACGCATCATGAAGTAAAACAGGCCGAAGAATAACAGGAGTGTCAGCAAGACGAATCCATAACGATCCCAAGCACTCGGTGCGACGGAGAAGTCGTAGCGAATGTTGCTTTCATCCAACATCGCTTTCAACTCTTCGTTGGTCGAATCCGAGTCATCTTTGTTGACTACAAATTTGACACGTTTTGGCGACGAGGCGGCTTGGCCCGGTTGGGTTGTCGAAAGTTCGACGAGTCCCTGAATTCTCTTGTCAGCAATGACTAGGTCGTTAGGCTTACTGTATTTGAAAGTTCGCCCATCTTTGCCTGTTTCTTTGATCGTGAGAACGGACTTGCTCTCGGTACCGGCTTCCAGTTCGTTGCCGGTGTCGTCGGCGAATTTGGTGATTGCGAGTAGTTCTTGAAACTTACTGTACTTAAGGTTGCTTTTGTTTTGACTGAGGATCATGAACAGCGAAAACGCCACCACGGCCACAACGATCAGCGCGAACCAGACCGTCGAGCTGTTCTTTTGTTCGTTGTTAGGACGTTTGGTGTCCCGCTTGTCCGGGTCTGATTGATCGTCCATAGAAATGCCTTTTTCGTCGCTGTGGTGGAATCTGCGATTAACTTTTTCGCGACAACATGTTTGCCAGTTCGGTGAACATGGCAAGCGCGTTCTCGCAAAAACGCTATTTCTCTAGCTTTGGTACTGCACAACCCACGCCAAACGAGGGTTTTGGTTGAAATTAGGCGTGAGCGTTTTAAAAATTGATTTCCGCGTCCAATGTTATCCCGGTTGTAACGAATCTTCTACCCTCGCAGGTAGCGGTTCGGTTCGTATTGCCGGTGAAAAGCCTCAGACCTAGAATGCGGCGAGGTTTCGACCAGCGAAGTGTCTTTCTCCGGCCAATGCGGTGAGACGAGATACGTTCGGTGGTGGGGCCGGATGATGTCATAATTCATCGCGGTTGGCATATTTCAACCTCATAACAATTTTGTTTCATCAGGATTTGGTTTCTTAATCGAAAACGATTTCAGTCTCGAGCAAGCCCGTTTAAGCATGTAAGCGGTGCTATGTTTATGAGACGTATTTTTTCTTCGCCCCCGTATCGACCGAAAAGCGCGAAGTGACAAAACACGAATTTGACAATCATTGGATTGATTCGCAAAGAACGAACGATATCCTCACTGGCGAAAATTTTCGCGGCCATTCCTCAACCAAATTGCCAATTGACCACTTGAAATGAACCGATCAAAAAATATTGCGATATTCGGTTCGACAGGGAGCATTGGCACCAGCGCTGTCGAAGTCGCACGCTCATTGGACAGTTTGAACGTCTATGCATTGTCTGGCCACTCGCGATTAGAATTGCTTGCCAAGCAGGCTCGTGAATTTAAGCCCCGTTATGTTGTGCTTTCAAATCCTGATTTGGCTGGACAGTTTGAGCTTAACGATCTTCCTGACACGGAAATCCTGATCGGTGCTGATGCGTTAGAGCAGGTCGCGATCGATTCCGATGTCGATGTCGTCTTGGCAGCCATCGTGGGGGTCGCGGGTTTGCCAAGTACATGGGCGGCGATTGAGCACGGAAAGACGGTCGCATTAGCCAACAAAGAAACGTTGGTCGTGGCGGGCGAGTTGATGACCAAGATGGCTGCGGAAACTGGGGCCCAGATTTTGCCCGTTGACAGTGAGCACAGCGCGGTTTTTCAATGCTTGTCCGCTGGGAAGCAAGCTGAAGTCAGCCGCTTGATACTGACGGCCAGCGGCGGCCCGTTTCGAGATTTTGACGTGGCTCAGCTTAAGTGCGTGACGGTCGAGCAAGCTTTGGCTCATCCAACGTGGGAGATGGGGCAGAAGATCTCGGTCGATTCGGCCACAATGATGAACAAGACGCTTGAAGTCATCGAAGCGAGATGGCTTTTTGATGTCAAACACCACCAAATTGATGTGGTGATCCACCCTCAATCGATTGTCCATTCGCTGGTAGAATTTGTCGACGGATCGACGGTTGCTCAAATGAGTCCTCCGGATATGAAGCTGCCGATTCAGTACGCGTTCACCTATCCGGATCGAGTTGATGGGCCCAGCCCAAAACTTGATTTGACTCAAGCACTTTCCTTGGACTTCATTCCGCCTGATTTGGATCGCTTTCCGGCGCTCGAGTTGGGCTATGAAGTCGTCAAATTTGGCGGTTCGACGGGAGCCGTTTTGAATGCGGCGAACGAAGCGGCGGTCGAAGCGTTTTTAAGACGAGAAATATCATTTACCGATATCGTGACGGCCTGTCGCGAAATCTTAGATCAACATAATTACGAACCTCACCCAACACTGTCGCAATTGCTGGCAGCCGACGAGTGGGCGAGACGGGAGATATCCAAGTGGATGGTTGCTTAGACAGTTTGATTTTGGCGGAAAGTTTTTGGCTGCAGCCCAGTAACTGGTGGGCAATGGCGCAGGTGCTACTTGGCCTGGGTGCCGTGATTTTCGTTCACGAGCTTGGTCATTTCTTGTTAGCCAAAGCCTGCGGCGTGAAGTGCGAGAAATTTTACGTCGGATTCGATGCGTTTGATATCAAAGTCGGTGATCGCGTTATCGTTCCACGTTCATTGGTGAAATTTCAATGGGGCGAAACAGAGTACGGTATCGGTGTCTTGCCGTTGGGTGGCTATGTCAAAATGCTCGGGCAAGACGACAACCCTGGAAACATCGAAAAAGAGCTCGAGCGGTCGATGAAGGAAAGTGGTGGCTCGGCCGAGACGGCTTACACCGCTGCCGGTTTGGTTGATCGAACCAAGATCGATCCACGCAGCTTTTTGGCGAAATCAGTTCCTCAACGAATGGCGATTATTTCCGCCGGCGTGATCTTCAATTTGATCTTCGCCGTCGTTTTCGCCGCGATCGCTTTTAAATCAGGTGTGGACTACGAACCGCCACTTGTTGGCAACGTCATTGGTAGTGGGCCGGCTTGGGAAAACGATTTGGTTGGTGCCGAGATCTTGCGTGTCGGCGAGAAACGCTTTGACGACGGCTACGCGACCTACATGGATATGGCGCAAGAAATCGTCTTCAATGGTGACGAAAAGCCCGCTGAAATTGAATACATTCCGTACGGCAAAACGGACCCGGTCGTTGCGATGATTACGCCGAAAAAGGGTTTCATTCGCCAAGCGAAAGACTTGCCGTTGATTGGCGTTAGCCGTCGACTGAGTCCGCAGATTGGTAAAGGCGGTGCGATCGAGGGCAATACGGCTTCATTGGCCGTTCCAAAAATTGAGCCATTCGATTTGATTGTTGGTTTCAATGGTGAAAAAGTTGAATCTGATATCGATCTGCGGCGGCTCTTGGCTCGCGATTCGGACAAAGACGCGGTCTACAAGCTGGAACGGAAGACCGGCGAGGGAGAGACTGAGAAAACAGAAATCATTGAGACGACGGTCGCCCCGAATCCAATGCGGCGGCTAGGTTTTTCCGTCGGTTGGTTGCCTATTTCGGCGATCAAGAAGGGTTCACCTGCTGAAACGGCGGGACTAAAAGTCGGCGATGAAGTTTACACAATCGATGGCGATCCTCGTGGTGATTTGCTGACGTTTGAAAAACGAATGATTCTTGTCGCTCGTGATAGTGGTGCCGTTGAATTAGGGATCAAGCGTAATGGCGAAACGATATCGATTAACCTACAGCCGGTTGTCCCCAATTTGCTCTCAGACAAAGGCCCAAATCAGCCGTTGGCCATCGATTCCGTCGGAATTGCGATCCCGATGTCGAACCTTGTCGAGTCGGTCGATCCGGCGATGCCAGCGAGCGCCGCGGGAATGAAAGTCGATGACGAAATCGTTTCTATCACTTACCTGCTGTCTGAAGCCCAAGAAGAAAATCCGGCCTACTCGGGTCTACGTAAAACCGTTGAGTTGGTTAAGGACGAAACTAATTGGGCTGAGATTTCGAACCTGTTGCAAATTTTAGAAGCCGGAACAGAGCTTGAATTTGAGCTGAAGAATGGCGACACCGTTCGTAAGGCCAAAATGAAAACCGTTGCTTCGAGTGATTTTTACTTACCGACGCGCGGAATTAACCTGACGGTCTTGCAGCGGCACTACAAATCGGGCAGTTGGGGAGACGCGTTCACCAATGGCTACAAGCAGGTTTTGGGTGACATTAAGCGTGTTGGTACGACCTTGGTCAAGCTGATTCGTGGGAAAATTTCGGCGACCAATTTGGGCGGCCCAGGAACGATTGCCTTGGCGGCGACATCCGAAGCTTCGCAAGGAACTTCGCGGTTGTTGCTGTTCTTGACATTCCTCAGTGCAAACTTGGCGATCGTCAACTTCTTACCAATTCCAATCCTCGACGGCGGACACATGCTGTTCTTGGCTTACGAGGGCGTGTTTCGGCGACCCGTGAGTGAAAAGGTTCAGATCATTCTTACCTACGCGGGCCTGTTGATGATTCTAGGTTTGATGCTGTTCGTGGTGACGCTGGATATCTTCCGCATTTCCGATCTGGTGATGTAGGGAACAAGATTTCGATGGCGCGTTAAATAATTCGTTCTGAAATCAAAATGAAATTAATGCGAAAGCACAACTTTCGCGGTTGAAAAGATACAACGCCCAACGGCTCCTTCAATTCGAGGGATGTTAGTTGGGCGTTTTTTTCGTTATGATTTCAGTGAGTAAAACTGTTATTTCAAAGTAGTTTATTGTGTCCGGGAAAGTCCGATGAGTGAAGCAAAAGTTCGTGGCATTGTCCACTTGATCGAAGAAACGAAAACGTACGGCCAGAAGGGTTTTCGGAAACGGCTGGTTGTTTTGGAACAGGACAACGGACGATTCCCAAACTATGTGCCGCTGGAGTTTGTGCAAGACAACTGTGATTCGGCCGATGATTTGGCAGTCGGAAACGATGTTGAAGTCAGCTACAAATTGGCTGGTCGAAAATGGCAGAAAGATCCCAGCAGCGAAGTGAAGTTCTTCCTCAACGCTGAAGCGCTCAGTTTTAAAGTGCTTTCGGCTTCGGCCAAATCTGATGGGGCGGAAGGCGATGCATCCGCAGCCAATGATGCTTTCTCTGAGTCATATGACGAGAACGATATCCCGTTTTGATTCATAACGCCAGGCTCCTCGCTCACAAAGAAATAGTGTGCGAGGGAGAGCTGGTCGTAGCAACGGCATGTGGGATTTGAGCTCAGTTGCTGAGTGGCAAAACAACCGTCGACGGTGGTTCTATCTAAAGTTGAATTTTCAGGCTGCCATGAATAAGTCGCTTGTTCTTGTTTACTGTTTGGTTTTGGCTGCCGGTATCTCGAGTTCTTCGAATGTTTGGGCGGGAGGAGACGATGCGGATTCGGCATCTGCAAGCCTGCTTGAAAACTCTGGTGTCAGCAAACCACGACCGAACATCATCTTGATCAATCTTGATGACGCTGACATCGAACTTTTTTCCGAAGACATCCTCACACGGTACTTGCCGACATGCGGCTCGCTGGCCAAACAGGGAATGTCGTTCACCAACTGCCATGTTTCCACACCGCTTTGTGGACCGTCACGAGCCTGTTTGTTGCGAGGTCAATACGCACATCGAACGGGCATTAAGACCAACACTGCCGCCGGCCCAATGAACAATGGGTTCTCGGGAGGCTATCAGTTGTTTCTTTCCAAAGGCTACGAATCGGAGCACATTGGTGCTTGGATGAACGATGCTGGTTATCGCACGATGATGATCGGAAAGTACCAACATGGTCGTGTTATTCCCGAGCGAGTCAAAGGCTGGGACGACATGCACATTTGTTTTGGCGGCGCGTACTATGGAACCGTTCGCTATTCGACCCAGTACCCGGTTGGCGAGCGGCGCGTGAAACCGGACAAGGAGCTTTATCGAACTTCGCTGGAAGCTGAGGCAGCCGTTTGGATGATCGAACAGCATGCCAAGCGAATCCAAGAGAAGGCTGAATCGAATCAAGATCAAACTGATGAAAATCAAAGCGAAGCAGAGCCGCAGCCGTTCTTTCTTTACCATTGTCCGCTCGCTCCTCATAAGCCATCGGTTGGCAGCGCGATGTTGGAAAAAGAAATTGCGGAACTAGCCAAAGACATTCGTCTGCCCGACACACCGGATCTAGACGAAGCCGATGTCTCTGACAAACCCAAACATTTGCGACTTGCGCGGTTTACCAAAGAGGCTGTCGAAAAGATGCATGAAGAGCATCGTCAGCGATTGGTTACTTTGATTTCCGTCGACAATCTATTGAAAAAGGTAATCCAATCACTCGAAGAAAATTCGATGTTGGAAAACACGTTCATTATGTTGACATCCGATCACGGTTATCAGCTTGGTCACAATCGTATGATTGCCAAAAAGATGCCGTTTCACCGGAGCACTGTTGTTCCGCTATTTGTGGTCGGCCCGGGTGTGAAAGCGGGATCGTCAGCGAACCATATCGTTTCGAACATCGACTTTGCGCCGACCGTATTGGATATTGCCGGCGCGAGAAACCCGATAGAGTTTGACGGGAAATCGTTTTTGCCGATCCTCAGGAATGCAAATGCCGTCGACGAACGATCGTTCCGCCCTGCCCTGCTGATCGAAAACTGGGAGGAGAAAAGCCAAATTGGATTTTCGACTCCAGCGACATACTCGTCTCAGCGAACGGACTCCACAATTTATACAGAATGGGCCAATGGCGAACGTGAGTTCTACGACTTGGTCAGCGACCCGTATCAGTTGACGAACCAGTATTCCCAGCTCTCCGACCGTGTGCGATCTGCTTTGTCCAAAGAGCTTCACGATTTGAAAAATGGCGTCGAGAGACCCATCTCAACCATCGCTACCCAGGGCATGATCAAGCGGTCGCCAGTGCTTGCTGGGTTCGCCGAAGATGTCGATGGCGTCGCGAGTGTCGAATTAAAGTTGAAGAATAAGGCGAGCGGTCAGTTTTTCGATGGCCAGTCATGGTCTTCGGAACCCAAAACGATTTCAGCAAAATTGCAAAATCCAGATGGCCTTATATCGGGATGGGAGTTGGAGGTCGATTTGGCCGGTGTTGAGAATGGTGGATCGTTGGAAGTTACGGCGACCGCGACGAATTCAGCCGGTCAGTCTTCGGAGCCAACGTCGCTTACATTCGAAGTCGATTCGATTGACCCGACGACGGAACTTCGTTTGCCGAAAAACGAGTCCGAAGTTGACGTGAAAGAGCCGGTGATGGTGTTTGGTGTTTGCGATGACAACCACGAGATTAGCGGGATTGAACTGAAATTAAAAAGTATCACCGAGAATAAGTTTTGGGACGGTCAAAATTGGGTTGCCGAAGAGACGAAATTTATCAAGCGGTTACGTGATCATCGCCGTTGGCATATCAAGATCGAGATTCCCGTTGGTGAATATCGAGTATGGGCGGGCGCGATGGATAGCGCTGGCAACGTCGATCCGCAGCCGGACGAAAGTCACTTTTTTGTAAAATGACCGAACATCTTCGTCACAAAGAATTCACGCCGCTGGAATCGCCAAGAGAGCTTGTGCTGGTGTGCCCGTCTTTCAAAAGCAATGTGAACCTGTCGCGCATCGTACGGCTGGCAGGCTGTGCAGGCGTCGAGAAAATTATTGCCTGCGGAAGTGGAAAGATTGATCCGGTGATCGCGCGGGCGGCGATGGATCATGTTCCGATCGAGCGTCGACGCTCGCAAGTGCCGGCCATCAAGCGGTTGCGGGACGATGGATATCGCCTGGTCGGTTTGGAGCAAACGGACAACTCAAGCTCGCTGTTTGAATTCCAGTTTCCTCGCCGGACAGCTCTTATCATCGGACATGAACGAAAAGGCATCGAAGACAGTGAGCTGGCTTTGATGAACGATCTAATCGAGATTCCGGTATATGGAATGCCTTTCAGTTACAACGTGGTGACAGCGACGACGATGGCGGTTTACGAATACTGCAGACAGTTTCCCGTCGGATAAATTTTGCTTGGCGAATTTGCTAGTTTGAGGCGACTTGCGCGACTTGCTTGACTTGCTTTGTAGCGTTCGCTTTTGACACGTTTGATCGATGACTTAGGCTCCAGAACCGTCAATCCTTTTCAAAAAGCGTCCATTTTTAATGGATTTCAATTCGTTTCGCGAAAATCGCCGATTCAATTGGTAGAAAACTGTGCCTAAAATAGAGAGGCTCGTCTACTTCCAACTGACCAGTCTGTCATCCAAACAGTCCTTCAGGATGTACCGGTGGAAAATACCTACGTTGGCCCATTCCTAATCGTCAAGAAGCTCGGCACGAACCGCCGCCAGCGGGTTTATCATGCGCGTCAGACCGAGCAAGATCGAGACGTGGCTTTGAAGTTCATTGCGGTTCCTCCCGAGGTCGCATGGACAAAAGCGCTCGACAAGATCGACATCGAGGTCAAAGAACTGCAAAAGCTAAAGCATCCGAATCTGGTGCAGGTCTACGGTGCGGGAGTACATGAGGAGAAGATCTTTTTCGCGAATGAACTCATCGAAGGCGAAGCCCTCTCGTCCATTCTTTCTCGGCGCGGAAGAATCACGCCAGATCTGGTCGTCGAGTACGGAAAACAAATCGCTGATTTGCTCCGTTATTTGCATCAGAACGATTTGATTCATTCGAAGTTAACCCCCGAAAAAATCCTGATCACGAGCGACCATAAAGTTAAAGTCGCCGACTTGCGCCTAAACCGGTCAAAACGTCGCCGCTGGGATTCGCGCCGTCATCGAGAGCTTGATATCGCGGCCTATATGGCTCCGGAGCAGTTCACTGAGGGAGCGACGCCCAAGTCTGATTTCTATGCATTGGGTGTTATCCTGTTCGAAATGCTGACTGGAAAACTGCCTTATGAACCGGACACGATGGGCCGCATGACGAAGATGAAGATGAGTGCGCCGGTTCCATCAGCGGCGACTCATGTTTTAAATTGCCCAATTTGGCTGGACAAGATCATTACGCAAACGCTCCAGCCGAATCCGCGGAAGCGGCCCCATTCGGCGCGGGCCATCGTGCTGGCTTTCGAAGAAATCAAGAAATTGGATTCCAGTAAAAAAGCGGCCGTTGATCAAATGACTGGCGGATTCAATGCGCTCACAGCGGGCGTTGATAAATCGGAGGCTCGCCGGTTGCTTGGTAAGAAAGCCAGGCCCCATCGCGACGAAGAAGAGGCTGATGTTTCTTTTTTTCAATCTGTGCCATTTATGATTGCCAGCTTGTTGGCGATCGTCGGTTTGGTGGTTTGGATGGCGCTGCCGCCGAGCACGGCTAAGCTGATGGAAGAAGCCCAAGCAATGCTTCAGGCGGACAATGAAGATTCATGGAGTTCTGCTAGGGAAATCCTTGCGAAAATTCGAGATGGTGAAGGGCCGCTCGCTGACGAAGCGGAAGAGCTTTATTTTGTTTCTCGGCAAAAAACCCTCGCGCGCCATGCCGAACGAGGTGTTAGCAACCATTTGCAGAGTGAGAACGTACAGCTTTTTGGAAAAGCGGTTCGGCTGCAGCAGGAAGGCAGCGACAGTGAGGCGACGATCATTTTCAAACAGCTGATGAGTGTTACTTCGCCTGAGAGCAAAGAGCGGCACATCTACCATGAGTCGCTCGCCCGTATCGAAGAAATGAAAAACCGGATTGAAATCCCAGAATCGATCGATGAACTCACGAGACTGATAAAAACGGCAGGCGAGGCCCAATCGATGGCCGAATTGGTGGCAGCGAAAGAGACTCTTTCGAAAATCATGCTTCGCTTCGCCGGCCGAGTAGGTTACTTGGAGGTTTTTGAGCAGGCCAGCCGCCGGCTTCAGGATGTGAAAGCTCGTTTGGCGTTAGCGGAAGAGGAGAGTGGCGATACGAGCGAAACTCAGCCGACGAGCTCCGAATCTTCAACTGAACTCAGTGATGGCTAACCAACTCAACGCTTCAAAATAAGTGACTCGCTACCGATTGACGATTTGGCTGGCGATTTGATCGCAAAGCATACGACCACGAAACGTCAGTCGCCAATTGGAATGAGATTCATTCGAGTTTGCATCGCCACATCGTTTCTGCACGAGAAGGCCCGCTTTAATCCAGGTCTGTTTTCGCTCGGCCAACAAGTTTGCAACTTTGTAGCCAGTCATCGTTTTGAAATCCGCATCGTTTACGCCAACGACACGACGCAGTCCGATTGCGAGTAATTCACGAGCTGAATCTTCCTCGCTCAGACATTCTGAAAACGCCACTGGCGATTCGCCCTGCTCGAGACGCTTCAGGTATTGAGATGTGCTGCGATGATTGGTTTCTCGAATACCGTCGATGAAACGTGACGCTCCGGGCCCAAATGCAAAATAGGGCTGACCCGTCCAGTAGTTTTCGTTGTGTCGACACTGGTGATTGGCTTCCGCGAAACTGGAGACTTCGTAGGGTTGTAAACCAGTTCCTTGAAGAACATTCGTCGTCAACTCGTACATGTCAGCCCGAATTTCTTCATTGGAAATCTGCAGCTCACCTTGGGTTAGCCGATTCCAAAAGGTGGTTCCCTTCTCGTAAGTCAGCTCGTATGTCGACAAATGGTTCGGTGCTAATTCTAACGCCGATCGCAAGTCATTTTCCCATTGGCTAATTGTTTCAGTAGGGGCGGCGAAAATAAGATCCATCGAAACGCTTTTAGTAAATTGACGAGCCAGCTCTACCGCGCGAGCAACGTCACGTGGGCTGTGGTCACGTTCGAGTTTAGCGAGCTTTTCCGGTCGGAGAGACTGAACCCCAAGGCTGATCCGGTTGACGCCAAATGCCTGCAGCGATGCGGCTTTAATCTCATCTAGATCATTTGGATTACATTCGGCGGTGACTTCGGCATTCGGGTTTAAGGTAAATCGCGATTCAAGGATCGTTTTCAATCGCTTTAAATTTGCCGCTGAGAGATGGCTGGGCGTCCCACCGCCAAGAAAAAGAGTATCGATGTCAAAATTTCGGTCAAGCCAGCTAATCTCCTGCTCGAGCGCGTTGAGGAAACGATCAACCAAATAGTCTCGATTGGCAACGACGCTAAAATTGCAGTAGCCGCAGCGATGTCGACAGAATGGAATGTGGATGTAAACCGAGCGAGGTGGCGAACCGGTTGGGAGCCACGTCCTTAGCCAATCGCGAGACGGTCGCCGCTCTTGCCCGTCGCTATCTCGATCGTGCCCGCCCGAATCTTCGTCGCTGCGATTCGGCCCTTTTTCATCGTCCATCAAAGCCACAGTTTCAACTTGCCACCGATCATATCGGGCAGTGCCTTCTGAACTGTCTTTTCAGCCTGATGCCGGTTGTACCGCGTGCTGAAGTGACCGGCGATGACCAGTTCATTCTTGAAGTTTTTTTGACGCTCAACGAAATCATCGAGGTGCATGTGTCCATTTTTGTGGATTAAATGCTTGCGATGATCTGGCGCAACAAATGTCATCTCGGTGATCAGGATTTTGGTTTCGTAAAACTCTGGGTTGTTGTCGAGGCCAGCGGGCGATGTGTCACCTGTGTATCCAACCAAAGCCAACCGCTTCTCTTCTGTAATCTCGGTTCCAGATTCACGCAAGTCTCGGATTTCGTCGCCAGAAAGTTCCAAGTACTCTGCCTTTAGTTTCTTGCGACGCTCGTAGACGATGAAGCCGACGCTTGGGACTGTGTGTTTTGTCGTGACGGCTTTGACGACCAGTTCACGCGAAAGTTCGTACTCCTGGCCTCCTTCGACACCAATCATCTCGCACGGCAATCGGCCTCGGTCAAGGCGTTCGAACGAGTTCAGCATTTTACGAACAGGATCGATCGCGAAAGCCGGCAAGTAAATTCGTGGTGGCTCCATTTTCATCAGTCGCCTGCGTGCCACGTAGAGTGGTAAGGCAGCGATGTGATCGAGATGGCAATGTGAAATCAACCATGTCGGTGTGCCCATGAAATCCCATGGATGAGCTCCCAAGTCGAATCCCATTTTTAGTTCAGGAATTCTCCAGTAGGACTGAACGGCGGCGCGTGAATAGCCCTCGATTGTTAGGTCGCCGTGAGTGTGCGTTTTGACGGGGGCGTTCTTTAACATGCGGTCGAAATATTACCGAATTAGAATTAGTTGCTGACTTAGATTTGGAATCGTGTTCAGAGTTTACAGCGTCACCAGAATATCGAAAACAGGTTGTCGATCGGAAGCGATAGGAGCTTGACATTGTAGCCCAAGAAATGTTCGCCAACGCGTTTATTGGTGATCAGCAAACGTGGATGGCCGGAAGCGTTGATTTTGAAGTCGATGCCGCAGGCGTGTATGAGTTCAGCTTTAATGTCAACAAAAAAAGCCACGCCGGTTGGGCGTGGCTGCATGTGAATCTATCGCTTGTTCGATTCGAAGTGAATTCTCGGCTTCGACGCAGCTAGATCAGTTCGAAAATAGACGTAGTAGTCTTTCACACTTGAAATTGTATGTTGGGGACTCTTGCCCGACATGCTGGAAACGGGCGAAATTGCCCGTTCTACCGACAAACTCGAATGTTATGAACTACTAGGCAGACTTTCGATAGGTCGCCGATTCGGCACCCGTTCCTACCGCCGAAAGAAGGCAATCGACCAAGTAGCTTTGCTCGGCTTCAGTCAATTCCGGAAAGATTGGCAACGCCAAAACTTCTTTGGATGCTTTCTCTGTTTCTGGCAGTGAGCCCGGAGCCACATCCAAATATTCAAAGCACTCTTGTTGATGGCATGGAACCGGGTAATAGATCTCGGAGCCAACATTCATTTCCTTCAGCGTCTCGCGGACTTCGTCTCGGCGACCATCTGGAATTCTTACCGTAAACTGATTCCATACATGTTCGCAGTTGGGAGCGGATTTTGGCGGTGACAGGAATGACGACAAACCGACTCGGTTGATCAGCTTTCGGTATCGATCAGCATTCTCGGCTCTGCCGGCAGAGTAGCTTGCCAAGTGTTTGATCTTGGTGCACAGCACGGCGGCTTGCATCGCATCCAAGCGACTGTTGATGCCAACAATTTGATGGTGATAGCGAGGTCGCATTCCATGGTTGGCCAGCAAGCGGAGTCGGTCTGCGATTTCTGGATTGTTCGTCGTTAGCATACCACCATCGCCAAACCCGCCAAGATTCTTGGTTGGGTAGAAACTGAAGCAGCCGATTGATCCCATGCTGCCGGCACGACGACCTTGATCGCTGGCTCCAATTGATTGAGCACAATCTTCGATGACCTCAAGATTGTGCTTCTTGGCGATTTCGAGAATCGGATCCATTTCGCAGCACTGTCCAAACAGGTGGACTGGAATGATCGCCTTGGTGCGTGGCGTAATTAAAGCTTCGAGTTTGGATGAATCCAGATTGAAGTTGTCTGGATCAATGTCGACGAAAACAGGTTTTGCCCCGAGGCGATGAATTGCGCTGGCGGTCGCAAAGAAGGTGAAGCTTGGGCAGATTACCTCATCTCCACGCTCGATGCCAACGGCCATCAAAGCCAGAAGCAACGCATCACTTCCAGAAGCGCAGCCAATGGCAAATGTGGTTTGACTGACTTCAGCCACGGAAGATTCAAGGGCTTCCACGTGCGGCCCACCAATGAACCAGCCTGAGTCAAAGATATCGGAAAACGCCTCCATGATTTCGGCTTTTAGTGGCTGATTGCCACGGGCTACATCCAGTAGCGGAACCGAAGTGACGTCTGATTGTTTTGGGCGAAACGGAATTAGCATTTAAGCCATTGCCTCCATGCAATGGGTCGCGCGATAGTATTAACGGGTGGCGAGAATAGATAGGCGATCGATGTCGGTCAATAGAGGCCTGCCCATGACAAAGAATTCAATTTTGTGGATAATAAGCCGCTAGCATCGAGCGGAGAACAGTGAGCTTTTTGACCATCGGCACGAATGCCCTGCCCCAATGTGCAAAGTGAGCGTTCAGAATGTTTGTGAGATTCCTGTCGTCAATTATTCAATCGTGAAAATACTATGATCTTGATCGTCGATAACTACGACTCGTTCACTTACAACCTAGTCCAGCGGCTTGGAGAAATTGATGCCACTTTGGAGATAGGCGTATTCCGCAATGATGGAATTTCTATCGAAGAAATGAAGGCGAAGAATCCAAGTCACGTTATTATCTCGCCTGGCCCCTGCACTCCAACTGAGGCAGGAATCTCGGTTCAGTGTGTTGAGGGGTTCCACGGAAAGGTTCCGTTGCTGGGAGTTTGTTTGGGGCATCAATCAATCGGACAAGCCACTGGTGGAAGTATCGTCCGGGCAAGTCAGTTGATGCATGGCAAAACGGATCAGATCCATCACGAAGGAACAACCATTTTTGCTGGTCTGCCTCAGCCAATGACAGCGACTCGCTATCACAGTCTGATGATCGATCCCGATTCGCTTTCGAATGAATACAAAGTCAACGCTTGGGCAATGGAACCAGATGGATCCAAGGTGATCATGGGAATTGAGCACAAAGAGTTCCCAACGTTCGGCGTCCAGTTTCACCCTGAGAGTTTTTTGACCGAAGGTGGAATCGATATGTTAAAGAACTTTATCGAGATGAAGTTGCCAGCATGATTTCTATTGAAGACGCCTTTAAGTTGATCGCGGAAGCAGTCAGTCCGTTGCCTACCGCTCATTCAATGTTGGCTGATTCGGTGGGCCGAGTCCTCGCCGACGACGTAACCGCCGATGTCGATTCACCACCCCATCGCAAGTCGGTCATGGATGGTTTTGCGATCAAGAGTCGTGACTTAAAGGGAGCTGGTCAGTCATTCAAAATCGCGGAGACGATTGTAGCGGGTGGTTGGCCAAACGCTCCGCTGGCCGATGGTGAAGCAGCGAGAATTATGACCGGCGCACCGCTTCCCGATGGTGCCGATGCTGTCATCATGATCGAGAAGGCAAAGATGAATACCGTCGACGGAGTGGACTTTGTTGAGTTTTCCGTCGACAGGATTGATTCAGGGAAACACGTCATGGAGCGCGGTGTAAACTTTGCCAAAGGCGACACGCTTTTTCGACGCGGGCATCGAATTCGACCGACCGACGTCGGGCTACTAGCCGAGGTTGGTTGTGGCCAACCGCTGACTGGTCGACTTCCCAGTGTCGCTGTCTTGCCGACTGGCGATGAGTTAGTTGACTCTCAGGAGCAACCAGGCCGTGGGCAAATTCGCAATAGTAATGGCCCGATGCTGCTGGCGATGGCCAAGGGGCTTGGGTTGAAAACGATTGATTTAGGGATTGGTCGCGATAATCGGAGTGAGTTGAAAGCCGCGATTCGAAAAGGCTTGGGGCATGACATGTTGGTGCTTTCCGGAGGGGTCTCGGCGGGCGTGCTGGATCTCGTCCCCGGCATTTTGGCGGAGGAAGGTGTCGTCGAGGTCTTTCACAAGGTGAAGGTTAAGCCTGGTAAGCCGATTTGGTTCGGCGTTCTGACACGTGATCAACAGAAGACTTATGTGTTTGGTCTGCCCGGCAATCCAGTCAGCAGTCTGGTTGGATTCCAATTGTTCGTAAGAACTGCAATTCGAATTCTTGAGAGTGATCGTTCGCCGAAGCCGAGAAGTGTGTCGGCTCAACTTGCCAAAGACCATGAAACACGTGGTGATCGCCCAACCTATTGGCCAGGCCGATGGGTTGAAGATCAGTCGAACGTTCGCAAGGTCGAGCCGTTGGTATGGCGGGGATCGTCGGATCTGGTCGCGCTCGGATCAGCAGATGGTTTGATTTACTTTCCGTCGGACACCAATCAGCATCCGGCTAGAATTGACGTGATGTTCTTTCCGTTTTGATACTGCAATACCGATGCAGAATCAGTCAACGGGGTGAAACGGCTGCGAAAGTCGTAATTGACTGCGAGAGTCTCAACCTAAGTTTGCGAGTATGAAAATGGAAATTGACCCGAAACGATACGACGAAATTGCAGCTGAAATCCACAGCGATAGCAGCCCAGTCGGTATCGATGCCAAGAAGACTCACATCCTGATCTTGCACCTGCTCCAACAGCTTGACGAACGACTTGAGCGAATTGAAAAACAGGTCGACGAACTGAAGGCAAATCAATAGGTTATTTAACGCCGCGCTGCTCAAGCAGCTGTTGCCTTAGCCAACGGTTGCCTTGGGAGACGGTTGCCTTGGGAGACGGTTGCCTTAGCCGACGGTTGCCTTCTTAATCGACGGTTGCTTTGGTCGCGCCGACTGAGATGCCACCATCGACAAGGATCGTTTGGCCGGTGATGTATTGGCTGGCGTCCGACGCCAGCAGCAGTAAAGTGCCTTCCAAATCACCAGGAGCGCCTGGGCGGTTCAGCGGAATGCGTTCACAGAGATACTCAACCCATCCCTCTTGCTCGTACATCACTTTGTTTTGTTCCGTCTTGAACCAGCCAGGGGCCAGGCAATTAACGGTGATTCCATGTTTACCCCAGTCGTCAGCCAGGCTCATTGTCATCTGCTTGGTACCGCCACGGCTTGCTCCATAAGGGCCGAGGCCAGCGTAACCGGACACGCAGGTGACGGATCCGATGTTGATGATGCGGCCATACTGTTGTTCAACCATTTGACGCGCAACGGCTTGGGCAACAAAGAACACACCTCGAAGATTGGTATCGAGGACTAAATTCCAGTCTTCCCAAGTAATCTCAAGAGCCGGCTTGCGAACGTTGCAGCCGGCGTTGTTGACCAGAATGTCAATTCGCCCAAACTGCTCAATCGCTTTGGCAACTGTTGCTTGAATACTGTCGTGATCGCGAACGTCCAATTCGAAACGACCGACCTCTCGGCCAAGTGCTTCGAGTTCGGCAGTTGGCCCGTCGAGTGACGCCATGGTTCGGCTGGTGATAATGACGTCAGCGCCAGCCTTGGCTAGGCTGCGGGCGAAACCAAGTCCCAGGCCACGACTGGCTCCGGTGACCATGGCGACTTTACCTGTCAAATCAAAGGGATTGTTCTGCATCAGAGTTGCTTCTTGAGTTTGAATATTGATAGTTCGAAAGTCGGCGGGTGAACATTGCCATCCGCCGAGAGCGTTTACTTTGAGTCGTTGGGTTGCAAAATGACTTTCATCAATTCAGGTTCGTGATTGTACAGCCGATCAAAAGCCGCCGGGCCATGTTCGAGTGAAACGATTTCACTGATCAGCGGCGCGACCTGGATTTCTCCGCTGGCCATCAATTCGATGCAGCGAGGATATTCGCCGCTGGAACCACAAGAGCCAACAAGCTTTAGTTCACGAGTGACGACCTTTTGAAGCGCTAGTTCAACCACAGGTTGAAGGTTGCCGACCAAGCCGACTTGACCGCCGAGCCGTACGCAATCGACGGCAGTTTGAAGCGGCGCCGTTTTTCCGACGACTTCCATGGCGATATCGACACCATTGTCGTTGGTGGCTTTCAAAACCTCAGCAACCGCATCAACATTTTTGGCGTTCAAAACCTGAGTCGCGCCGAGCTTTTTAGCGACGCCCAATTTGTAATCATCAACGTCGATTGCAATCACTGTTTCGCAGCCAGCAACTTTAAGGGCCTGGACAACAAGCAATCCAATCATGCCAGTTCCCACAACGATGGCCGACGAACCAGGTTCGACCGCCAGCAGACTGACCGCATGAACCGCAACCGAAACGGGTTCGACCATGGCGGCGTGTTCGAACGAAAGGTTGTCCGGAAGAGCGTAAAGGATGTGCTGAGGAACTGCAACGAATTGAGCAAACGCGCCGGCCTGGCGATAGGTTTCGCACGAAACCCCCATCACTCGTCGGCTTTGGCACAAGTTCATGGCACCTTTGTCGCATGACACACAATCACCGCACGAAATCATCGAATCAAAAGTGACCCGATCGCCAACCTTGAACTTGGTCACTTCGGAGCCGACTTCTGCGATCACTCCGGCAGCCTCGTGCCCCATGATCAACGGTGGAATTCGGCGGCCGCTACTGCCGTCGTAGCCATGAACATCACTTCCGCAAATTCCGCAAGCTTGAACTTGAATTAAGACATCGGTTGCAGCGATTTCTGGTCGTTCAACATCGACGAGGTCTAGTTGTTTGTATTCCGAGAGAAGCATCGCTTTCATGATTGATATCCAAATTCGGCAAGTCTTGTCAGCCGAGTGTTTTCGGCAAAAGCAATACCTTACCAAAAACGGTGTCGTCTGTGGTTAAGCCGATCAGGCTCGCAGGAGGACTACAAAATCTGCTTCTCTCGTAGCGGAACGGCGAGCGGTTGCAAGCCACGCCGATGCTGTTGGCGCGGGCGTGTGGGGCCAAGGCTGCGATCGTGGTGAACAACTGCGCATTGGGCTGTTGACGCACCGATTGGCTTGCGCCATTACGCTGACAACGATTTCGCAGTTCTTCTGGTCAAGATCGAGGGCTTTTCAAATATTCGGATTCCAAAAGTTTCCAACAAACGTATTGCATTCGCGGCAAGTGAAACGGCCCTTTCCAAAGGTTGCCTTTGGATCGGTTGCTGACTTGGCCGTCGCGGCGCAAATAGCCGAACCATTCCCCGTACTCTTGATCGGCGAAGTGATTGAATGACCAGTTGTGAATCTTCTGATGCCAGTTCGAGTACTTTTTTTCTCCGGTCAAACGGTAAGCCATCAATGTTGCAATGATCGTTTCATTGTGTGGCCACCAAAATTTCATGTCGTGCCAATATTCCTGGACAGGTTTCCCATCGACGCCAACGAAATAAAGCAATCCTCCAAACTCTTCGTCCCAGCCCCGTTCCCACATCCAATAAAGCATCTTACAACCCGTTGAAATCAGAGGTTTGTCATTTCGGAGTTGACCTTCTTTCATGATGAACCAAGCCCCTTCGATGGCATGCCCCGGATTCAACGTTCGCCCAGCAAAATGATCGATGAGCTGGCCGTCAGGCGAAACGGCTTCCATGACGGCTTCGAGATCGGGCTTTAAAAAGTCTCTTTGGATCTCGTCAATCGATCTGTCGATCCATTCGTTAGCGGTCGCCAAGCCAATTGAATCGCGCAGCTCTTGAGCGGTGTTGATCGCAATCATCGGAAACCCAATAGCTTTTGAGGGGCGAGCGTCTGTGAATTTCGGCGAAACTCCAGTTGGATTCTGGTTGTGGCTGATGAAGCGTTTAAAGCACTTCTCGGCGATCTCGGCGTATCGTTGACTACCGGTTGCTTGTGCCAGTTCTCCGTAGGCGATCGCGGCGAAGCTTTCCGAATAGGCGTAACGGCGTTTGCGAATCGGACGGCCATCTTGGGTCACCTCGAACCACATGCGTCCGTCTGACGAATCGAAGCCATGTTTGTCGAGGAATTCCAGGTTGCGTTTGGCAACCGCTAACCAATTTTCATTCGCATCGACGTTGTTGTAGAGTTCGCCAAGTAGCCAAGTAAATCGTCCTTGTTGCCAAATGCCTTTGTCGGTGTCAAGCAACGAACCATCTCGGTCGAGCGAGCACATGACGCCGCCAAATTCCTCGTCGACTCCGTGATTGAGCCAAAACGGAAGCGTGTCGTTGAGGAGTCCGTCACGATAAAGTTTGGTAAGGCGACGTGAATCTGCCAGCCAATCGTCTTCATGGTCTGGCGAGTCGTTTTGATTCATCGAGCGATTCGATCTTCATAAATATGTGTTGACCAGTTATATCCTTGGTCACTTCGTTTTTTTCGATGTAAACAAAGTCAATCCAGTCAAGTTCTTTTCATCGCCTCGAAAAATTAGACTTGCGATGTAGCCAACCGAATAGCAAATCACGATCCCGAGCATGCCATACAAATATCCATTGATGCGATAAATTTCTAATCCAATGGTATCGTAGCATCCACGGAAGAATCCACCCACTATGACGGATTTAGTATTGGCTGCGGTAGCAATCGAAAACATGATTGTCATTGAGACGATCGCCCCGATAAGACTACCAGTCCCATTGGCTCGCTTGGTCGTTGCTCCCAATGCAAACAGTCCCGCCAAAACGCCAAGAAACATTCCCAAGATACTGATGAATTGGTCAAACAGGCTTTTGATTTCGGGGTCGACGAAATACAAACCAGCGACGGTGCCCAAGAACCCCATGGCCAGCGTGACCAACCGCGCCACCCACAAGAAAACGCGTTCAGACTTCAGTCTTGAAAGTGGGCGAATGAAATCCGTCACGATCGTCGTCGCCCCCGAGTTCATACTGGTCGAAACGGTGGATTGAGCGGCGGCGAAAATTCCTGCTACTACCAAGCCGGCCAAACCGATTGGAAGTTCTTGGCTGATAAATAACGGCATGATTCGATCGGCGGCAATGGAGGGATCGAGCTTGTCGGGATGTGAACGGTAGAACATCCAAAAGGCGGTGCCCATTCCGAAGAAGATGATACCGGCTGGGATCGCCATGAGTCCATTCAGCCAAATCGATCGAGCCGCCTGCTTTTCGTCCGGAGTCGTCATGTATCGTTGCACGACGGCTTGATCCGCGGTGTAGCTCGCGAGGTTTTGCCCGAATCCTCCAAGGACAACGACCCAGATAGCCATTGTCGAAAACGAAGTCATGCCAAAGTCGAGATTTGCTATGTTGAATTTTTGCGAGTCGATTGCTGCCGCAAAACTACCGGATTCAGAGCCCAGCAAGGCGAAGCAGATACACAGCAATGCACCGCCGATCAGAATGAAAGTTTGAATCGTGTCCGTCCAGATGACGGCTTCGATTCCACCAAATGTACAGTAGATGATTGAGAGCCCGCCCATTACGACAACACATTGAGCGGCCGACAAAGGTGTCACGCTTGAAAGAGCGAGCGCCGCCAATGCAAGTACGACGCCCATTCGGAAAACGTGGAACAAGCTGAAACAACCTGATCCGATCAGGCGGACGCTTCGATTGAATCGCTTTTCCAAGTACTCATAAGCGCTGGTCGCATCGATGCGACGAAAAAATGGAAGGGCGACATAAATGGCGATCGGAGCGACCGCCAATATTAACACGTTCCCCACTGCATAAACCCAGTCTTGCGCGAACGCTTTGGCCGGGACAGCCATGTAGGTGATCGAGCTGAGCATTGTGGCAAAGATACTGCAGCCGGCAGCCCACCAAGGGATGCTTTTACCGCCTCGAAAGAAGTCATCCGTGGATTTGTTTCGCTTCGTAAAATAGACACCGATGCCCAACATGCAAAGCAAATAAACGACAACCACGGACATGTTGATTACGCCAAAGTTCGATTTCTGTTCTGGCAGTTGGATTCGCCATACGTTGGCTGATCGGACTCGAGGACGGACTTCACCGCTGACCAAAACGATGTCGTCGCCCCAGCGAACCGCCGGCGTCGTCACTTGAGCAGCTGGAGTTTTACCTAGACTTGCCCACGTGTCGGTAATTGCGTGGTAGGTCAGGGCTTCTTTGGGAAAGCCAGGATGAGCGTAGTCTTTCATCTCAAGTCCGGTGTCGAGAAAAGCACCCAGTGCTTCGCCTGTTGCGTAGGCTGGCACGATCAAGTGAGCGGGGCCAAACGGCACGACAGTGCCAGCGGTTAAAGGCTGAGGAGAATCAGCGATCCGTCGCCAAGGATTCTCTCCTGCGTAATCACCCGTTGCCGCGTTAAACAGCTCTGGCGAATATCGAGTTGGATCAAATGACCAGCCATCGCTTAAGAACTTTAGATTGCGGAGGTTCGTTGTATCGGTGCCCGCTGGAAAATGCCTTCCACCAAAAACGAACAGCCTGTTTGTGAACCCGTCATGTTGGGCTGCCACCAACGGGAACATTCGCGGGGCTCCGGATTCGGGCCAGCCAACGACCAACTCCCAGCCTCGGTCGTCACCAACGATTTCCTTTTCGGGATGCTGGTCGTCGCTCAAGCAATCCAGATTCAGCCGCCAAACGATTCGGCTGGCGGCTCGGTTTCCTCCTGCACCTTCTTTGCTTTCGCCATCCTCGACTTGGCCTGCGACCAGATAAACGAAGTTCCCAATGACCGCCGCCGAACAAGACGTGCAGGCCAACGGAAGATCTGGGATGATTTTGTCATTTTCAAATAGTGTCCATTCGCCTTTTCGGTCGGAGTCACCTTTTGACGTTTGGGTGACGCCCAATAGAAAAGTTCGTTTGGTCGGCCCCGTCGAATCTTCGCCGCCCATCACGAGAATTCCGTGTTGCGTATTGACGACCGCCGGATAAGCAACTTTTTGAGACAGGTTGAACTGTTCTCTGTTCTTACGCCACGCGAACAAATCAGGTTTGCTATCTTTGGCGGTGACTCGTTCCAATATCCAGACTTGGTCGTGATACAGTTTCGGCACTTCCCAAAGACGCGGATCTTCTGGAGGGGCGAAGTTTGCGCCTCCTCCGACAATGACCAGGTCGCGATGGACTCCGACAATTGGCCCCGCGACTCCCACTGGGGTCGGTAAGTCCGGTAGCCGCTCGTATTTGAGGCGGCCATTCTGATTGGCTTCTTGGGAAGCTTCTTGGGCCGTTGCCCCATGACTTGCCGTTGCCCCAAGAGTTAAACAAAGCATTGAAAGGCAAACGCAGGCGGCGGAATCCCATCTATTAAGCCCAGCTTGTTTTATTGAACTAGATATCAATCAATTGCAGCCTAAGAAATGTTCCGTTTTAGAACACCGATTTCGTCGAGTCGAGTTGCATAATCATCGAATTCTGATTCGGTCAGCGGCGCGTACGGCGAACGGCAGAATCCACAGTCGAAACCAATGTACTTCATGATGGCTTTGCGGTACGACCAGTTTTCATATTTGGCCATCAGGTAAGTGATTTGATTGATGTCTTCCTGTAGTTGTATAGCGTCATCGATTTTTCCCTCACGGAATAGGCGATACATATTGGCGTAGAACTGAGGGCCGAAATTGTAGGTTGACCCAATTCCACCGTGAAAGCCGAACGTTTGCCCAGCGACGAACTGTTCGTCAAAACCACTCATGAGTGCGACGGGACGGTCAACAAAACGCATCATCTGCTGAACGGAATAGAAATTTGCTCCCGTATATTTCAGACCACAAACGTTGAGAATGCTAAAGAATGCGGCGTCTCGCTCGGGAATGATTTCTGCGTTTAGTGCGTAGACCATAAATGGTAGATCGGTCGCGGCAGCAATTCGTGAGTAGTGCCGCATGGCTCCTTCAAAGCTGGTGCCGTGATAGATCGGGGCTACCGAAGCGATCCAGTCGGCACCGGCATCCGCGGCAGCAATCGCCAACCGAATAGCAACGTCAGTACTGGGATGACCGACGTGGGCAATCACATTCCCTCGCTCGCCTGTTGTTTCGACAATCTGTTGGAGTACGGAGTTTCGTTCCGATTCGCTGAGTAGCAGGCCCTCTCCGGTGGAGCCAGCGACAAAAAATCCATGTAGACCTTGTTCAAGTTGATAGTTGGCGATTTCGCCAAGCATATCCAAATTTACTTCGCCCGTTGAGTCGAAAGGCGTGAAGATTGCGGCGTGAGGCCCACGCATTTTGGCGATCGATTTAGCGTAGTCCATTAAAGTCCGGCTTTCAAAATTTGTTCCACACGATGATTGAGTGAACAAGTTTAGTTGTCGTAAGCGATCTGAATCCTAAAAGGACACTGGGAAGCCAGGTGAGCCACAGAGGTTGGGTTGCGTTTGAAATAGGGCGACCGGTCGCCGTGGCCAAAAGATCGAGGCACTTGATCGAGGCACTTGATCGAGGCCAGGATGGTTTCGAGTTGGCGAAGATGATTCACGATCGAATTGTCGAAGCATCAATTTTGGGTTCTTCGTCTTCTGGTCGGCGGGAGGCTGCAAGATTTCGTCGAGCTTGATTCGTTGAAACGCGAGATGAGCTTGGCTGGATTCGTAAAGAATCCCAACGGTTTCTTCGTCAATCATCGTCAGGCATGAATATCCGCTACCCGTTTGCTCGTCGAGCAACAAGTGATGCTGCGCGGGCCAAGTCAATCCTCCATCGAGCGAAGCTTTGATCGTGATGTGGTTACGCCCGTTGGTCGAGTCTGGGTTCGAGAAAAGTAAGAAGTTGTTGGTGGTGAGGGCCTCGTTTGCTTTTTTATTGCTCAGACGAGCGGAAGACGCGAGTTGATTTTGCTTACGCCATAGCAAATCCCGACCGACATTGATCAGACTGCCCATGCAGGCTCGTGGTTCGATCAAAGCTTGGCGGCTAGTGGGATGTTCAATCCAGTTCTGCCCCATGTCGGTCGATGTCATCACGACACGTTTGTTTTCGCGGTTGTATCGACAGTTGAGCATGAGCTCGCCGTCCGATAATTCGACGACTTGTGATTCCGTCGTATCGTTCCAGGCTCCTGTGCCAATATTCCAGGTCGCACCGTTGTCGCGGCTATAAATGATGGTTGAAAAAGGGAGGCGATTGGCGATTTTGTCCTCTGGATTAGGCGCGGACTGAAATTGCGCCGGAAAAACGATCGTGCCGTCGGACATCGTGATGCCTTTGCCTGGCCCGTCGAGCAAGAAACTCCACCTTGGGTCTTTGACTTGTTTCGTGATGTTGGTCGGCGATGCCCAAGTCAATCCGTCATCATCGCTACGAGTCAGCATCAATTGGCCGGTTTCGGTTGGTTCCAAACCAGGGCCGGATCCAACCCAGGAACGATTGCCGTGTGACCAAGTCGCGGCGACCCAGATGGTGCCGGTTGAGCGATCAACTAAAATAGAGGGGTCGCCGATCCCGTCAAAATTGAACTCCGGGTCGGATCCCATGTCCATGATGACTTGCATCGGCTCCCAAGTCTGGCCTCCGTCTGTTGAGCGAGACATACCAACATCAACGTTGCCTGGCAAATCTCGTCCCTTGTCGCGACGAATATCGTAGACGCCAATAAGAGTCCCGGTGTTGGTCGTCA
>CAZPTT010000023.1:42371-51370 GCA_964589435.1 uncultured Pirellulaceae bacterium | reverse complement strand
GCCGCCTCGGAAAACAATGTCATTGGCGTTGATGGAGATCTTCCTTGGAAACTTTCTGCGGATCTGAAACGATTCAAAGCGTTGACGATGGGCCACCATGTCATCATGGGACGTAAGACTCATGATTCGATCGGGCGGCTACTACCAGGGCGAACGACGGTGATTGTGACACGCCAACCGGATTACAAGGTTGACGGTGCGGTGGTCGTTCGAACGGTTGAACAGGCATTGGCCGCGGTTGCAACAGACGATTCGCCATTCGTAACTGGTGGTGCGGAAATTTATAGCCTGCTGATGCCGCATGTGACTGAGATTCAACTGACGCGTGTTCACGCGGAAATCGAAGGCGATACTTTTTTGCCGACGATCAATTGGGGGCAATGGAATTTGCTTGAATCTGTTCGGCATCCCGCCGACGCTAAGAACAGCTTTGATTATTCGTTCGAAGTCTATCGCAAGAACTAACGAAAAGCGGATCCGCACTGAGGCGTCAGCGGCTACTTGCGTTCGACATCGCAAGTAGAAATAAATTGAACGCGTTGGTCTTCGAGAAACTGCTCTGTGTTGTGTCAGCCTTCGCCGCACGTCCGATGCTCCCATCAGAATTCGGCCGCATGGAGCAACAGTCTTCCCAAATCCAAGTGAAGTAGCTGAACCGAAATAGGGAATTGTGATGTTCCAGTCAGAGAAGCCGCTGATTTGAAAAACGTTCTTTGGTTCGCGTTGGGCGGTGGGTATTTCTTTGGGCCGTTGGTTCTGCCAACGATCGCTTCGAGCGGGGCGAACCTGGCAGGCTGGTATTCGATTTCTTGATCGGCATAGTGTCTCTCGCGTCAAATATTAGGAGATTGTGGTCAGCGGGCTGTTGATTGTTTTACAGAACAAAAACGGGCTGTGGCAAATGAACCTGGCTGCGTGGTATTACGTTGGCAACTACAATCAAAGAAGTGGCAGCAAGTCGTTCTTGCCTGAGATTTTTACACCCGAGATTGGGAACCATTGATGAAAAATTACACCCGCGCCAAATTGCTCAATTGTTCGACGCGAACCTTGATTGTCGCTGTGTCGATAATTAGTTGTTGCCTCATGATGGCTCAAGATTCTTTCGGGCAGGAAACGACGACCAACCCCAACGAAGCCCTCTTTGAATCGCTGCAGTTTCGATCATTGGGGCCGTTTCGTGGCGGGCGATCGGCCGCAACAACCGGCGTGGCTGGCAATCCGATGCTCTACTACATGGGCGCTGCCGGTGGTGGCGTGTGGAAAACGGAAGACGCCGGCTCAAGCTGGGAGAATATTTCAGACGGGTTCTTTGGCGGTTCGATCGGAGCGATCACCGTCGCCCCGTCCAACCCAAACATCATCTACGTCGGTGGCGGTGAAGTCACAATTCGCGGCAACGTTTCTCATGGGAGCGGAATGTGGAAATCTTACGATGCAGGTAAAACGTGGGAGTCGATTGGGCTGAGCGATTCGCATTGCATCCCTCGCGTTCGCGTCCATCCAACCAATCCGGATATTGTTTACGCCGCCGTGCTGGGACATCTTTACGGCCCCAATCAAGAGCGGGGAGTTTTTAAGAGTATTGACGGAGGAAAGAACTGGAAGAAAGTTCTATTCGCCAGTGAAGAAGCTGGAGCTGTGGATCTGACTTTTGATCCCAACAACTCACGAGTCCTTTATGCTGCAACTTGGAAAGTTTTCCGAACTCCCTACAGCCTCGAAAGTGGCGGCGAGGGCTCGGGGATGTGGAAAAGCACTGACGAAGGCGAAACGTGGACGGAGATCACACGAAACAAAGGTCTTCCCAAAGGAACGATCGGCATCTGTGGCATTACCGTCTCACCGGTTGATTCGGAGCGAGTGTGGGCGATCGTTGAAGCCAGTGATGGCGGCTTGTTTCGCAGTGATAACGCCGGCGAAAGTTGGACGCGCGTCAATCAAGAGCGCAAGCTGCGGCAGAGGGCATGGTACTATTCGCGTGTCTACGCTGGACCGAAAAGCGCTGACGAAGTCTACGTCCTGAACGTTCGATTTTGGCGTTCTGGTGACGGCGGGAAATCGTTTGACAGCATTGGGACTCCCCATGGCGATCACCATGATCTTTGGATCGCGCCGGAGGATCCCAACCGACTAGCGATCGCTGACGACGGTGGTGTCCAAGTCTCGTTCAATCGCGGCGGAACTTGGTCGACTTACGAAAACCAACCGACCGCGCAGTTTTATCGGGTGACCACGGACAATCATTTTCCGTATCGAATTTACGGAGCCCAGCAAGATAACTCCACGGTTCGAATCATGTCACGAACAAGTGGTCGAAGTATTGGCGAACGCGACTGGGAGCCAACAGCGGGTGGTGAAAGCGGGCATATCGCTCCCGATCCGATTGATCCGGAAATCGTCTACGGCGGATCGTATGGTGGTTATTTGACGCGAATTAATCATCGAACAAAAGAAGTTCGCAACATCCACGTTTGGCCCGACAATCCGATGGGGCACGGCGCTGGCGATGGCAAGTACCGCTTTCAGTGGAACTTCCCAATCTTCTTTTCACACCATGATCCGAAGGTGTTGTACACAGCCGGTAACGTCATGTTCAAAACGGAAGATGGCGGTGAAAGCTGGGAAAAAATCAGTGACGATCTGACTCGCAACGACCCAAGCAAACTTGGTTCGTCTGGTGGGCCGATTACCAAAGACAATACGAGCGTCGAGTACTACTGCACCATCTTTGCGGCCACCGAATCGCTTCATGAACCAGGTGTGATTTGGGCGGGCAGCGATGACGGATTGTTGCACGTTACTCGCGACGGTGGAGAGAAGTGGGAAGACGTGACGCCGACCGGCTTGCCGGAGTGGGCTCAAATTAACTCGATCGAACCACACCCGACTGAGGCCGGCGGTTTGTACGTCGCGGCGACACGATACAAGCTTGATGACTTTCGGCCTTATCTGTTCAAGACTTTGGACTACGGGAAAACTTGGACTGCAATCAACGAAGGAATTGACCGGAAGCATTTTACTCGTGTGATTCGTGCTGATCCCGATCGGGCCGGTTTGCTGTTCGCAGGAACTGAAGCCGGACTGTATGTTTCGTTTAACGACGGCAAGAACTGGGAGTCGTTTCAATGCAACGTCCCGATTGTTCCTATCACGGATCTTGCAATCAAAGAACAGGACTTGATCGTCGCGACGCAAGGCAGATCGTTTTGGGTGCTGGATGATTTGTCAGTCCTTCACCAGTGGAGTGCAGAACAGGCGACCAACCCGATCCACCTTTTCTCTTCGCGCCCGACGGTTCGAATGCGTGGTGGAGGTAGTTCAAGAGTGGGACGTACTTCCGGCCAAAATGCTCGTGGCGGAGTACCGCTCAGGATTCATCTCAAAGAAGAGTTGACTAAGGACGTGGTTACGAAGATTGAGATCTCTGATTCGGCTGATCAAGTCATTGCCGTCTACAGTTCGAAGCCAGCGAAAAAGAAGAAAGATGGTTCCGGGATCGACGAAAAATCGCTGTCGCTCAAGCCAGGACTGAATCAGATTTTCTGGGATATGCGACATGCCGGAGCTGACTCATTTGATGGAATGGTTCTGTGGGGTGGTGGTTTGGGAGGTCCTTTGGCAGTGCCGGGCACTTACCAAGCTCGCTTGACTCAAACTCAGGTAGCGAAAGCTGAGCCGCCAGCCAAGAAGCCGGCAGGTGACTCCGCAGAGTCGCCCGATGAATCTAGCGAGGATCAGAGTGGAGAATCTGAAACGGAAGATTCAGCTGAGGAACAAGCAGACGAGAATGAGGATCCGCTCTTCGAGCAGATTGTTTCCTTCGAGATCAAGCAGGATCCGCGCTCATCGGCAACGGCTGAGGATTTGCAGGCGCAATTTGATTTTCTGGTTGGCGTGCGTGATAAACTGACCGGTGTCCACAAAACGATTTCTCGAATTCGAGACGTTCGAACTCAGGTTCAATCAATACGTTCACGAATCAAAGAGGATGTGGCTCATCAAGACTTGTTGAAGATGGCTGACGATTTGATAGCACAACTCGGAGAAGTCGAGAAAAAGCTCTATCAAACGAAAAACCAAAGCCCTCAGGATCCGTTGAATTTTCCTATTCGGCTGAACAATCGTCTCAGCTCGCTGGTCGGAGTCGTGAGCACTGGGGACAATCGCCCCACGCGGCAGTCGATTCAAGTTCGAGACGAATTACTCTCGGAAATCGACGTTTTGCTTGAAAAACAAACCGAGATCGTCGACAAGGGCGTCGAAGCGTTCAACAAAGCGGTTCGGCAAGCTGAGATTCCGGCTGTTTTCACTGATTGTCCGTAATTTGGTTTCTCTCAGATTTGATTTTTTACTCTGCTTCGGCCGTGATAAGAAATGGGATTTGGATTTGTCCGGTTATATGGAAGCCATTACAATAATCGGGCTGACTTGATTTCGCATTTCATCGCATCTCGGGTCAGCGGATTAATTGAACATCGATAGGACACAACGTGGAAATAAAAGTGAACGCCAAGCATGGCGAGCTGAGTGAGTCTATCCAGGAAACAATGAAGGCTAAGGTGGCAAAACTGCCACGATTTTTCGATCGAACGACACGAATTCAGGTGCTTGCCGATCTTAAGACCGCCGATAGCCCGAAGGTCGAGATCATTGTCTCGGCTGAAGAAACAAGCGACTTTTTTGCATCCGACAAGGGTTCGAACGTGATCGTCGCATTGGACAAAACGATCGCCAAGATCGAACAGCAATTGAAAAAACACAAAGAAAAACTGACAGGACATCGCAATCGCGATCACAAAGCTCCCCACGAACCAGAAGAGCTGGATCAATAGGCGGGACGTGATTCGATTAACTAGTGGCGTCGTCACAACTGAACATAAGGAATCTGTTTATGAAGTTCTCTGATTTTGTAAAGACTGAGTCGATCAAAGCTGAATTGACGTCCTCTGATAAAGAAGGCGTTATTCGGGAATTGGTCGAAAGTCTTGTGCAATCCGGTCAGATCGGCAACGACGAAAAAGAGAGTATCGTTGCTGCGATCTTGAAGCGAGAAGAATTGGGAAGCACCGGCATTGGTCGTGGAATCGCGGTTCCGCACACCAAACATCCTAGCGTTTCTCAACCCGTCGGTGCCGTGGGCGTCAGCCCTGACGGTGTCGATTTCCAAAGTCTTGATGGTGAACAAGTGCAGCTGTTCTTCATGCTGATTTCGCCACCCGACCAACCAAGTGATCACCTGCGAGCGTTGGAGAATATTTCCAAGCAGCTTCAGGACGAGACATTTTGTCGTTTCCTCAAACAGTCGAAGACGCCTGAGGACATCCGTCAAATTCTCGAGGAAGCGGATAACAACCAATTCGTTTCCTAATTTCACTCGGTATTCAAAACTAATTCATGTCACAACCAACTCAATCGACGACGGTGACGATCAACAACCCGCAAGGACTGCACATGCGTCCCGCGTATTTGTTCGCCGAAACTGCGTCGAAATTCGATTGCAAGATAGAATTGATCAAAGACGATATTCGAATCGATGGCAAAAGCGTGCTTTCGATCCTGACGTTGGGCGCTGCCCAAGGAACCAGGGTCAATCTGGAAGCAACTGGTTCCGACGCCACGGCTGCGATTTCCGTCCTTGAAGAATTACTGTCGTCTGGATTTCCGGAAACGGCTGAATCAGGCGACTAAGCTCTTGATGATTGCCAGTCTGTCAAACGCAGGCCATTTTACTTTCGTTTGATAACTAAGTTGATCTGCGATAATAGGTTAGTTTGAATTCGAGTTTGTATGTCTGGAAGGACTAATGCAAATTTCGACCGTCACTACAACCAACTTACTTTTGTCGGCAGCCCCGTTTAGCGGCAGCCGAGCAATCGACTGCGCAGCTAGTGCGGGAGTGCACCAAGCAGCCGGACACACTTGTTCGGTTGGCTTCTGCGGCTCCCCCGTCGATTTTCGGATTGGTTTTCTTGACGCCGCACTTTCAGGCGCCAACGTTCTGAGCATTTCTGCTCACCCAACGATCCGGCGATCAATTTCGCCTTTTCAATCGGTCAGTACGAAGACCGCCAGCGAAATTACCAATACAAAGCCGAACCACGGTGGGTTTTTGCGAAGACCTATTGTCTCCAGCAATTCCTCGCCACTTAGAAAACGATGTAAGTCGTTTCATCAATTGAATCACACGAATAAGACAACTGATTTGGGTCGAGCCTGCGGCTCGGTTTCTCGTCGCCAAGAGCGACAAGTGACCAGTCGGAGCCGGTTATTGACTGAGCGAGATACGTTCAGTGAGACCACGACTTTGAAATCGACCAACAAAAACCAATTGCGATTGCTTGATTCCGAAACTTCCGGCTTACAACCGGCATGTTTGAATGTGAGTCAAAATCGCTTTGAACAGAAAACAACTTACTATGAAAAAAGAAATGTTGATCAACACGTCTCAAACCGAGGAATGTCGGATTGCGATCGTGGAAGACGGCCAGCTCGAAGAACTTTCGGTTGAGCGAGCCAGTCAAGACAATTACGTCGGCAATGTCTACAAAGGCAAAGTCGTCAATTTGGAGCCCAGCATCCAAGCCGTCTTTGTCGATTTCGGCGTCGGACGAAATGGATTCCTGCACATCAGCGATGTCGAGCCACGCTATTTCAAACAGGGTGGCTATGATCCCGATGAAATGATGCGGAAGGAAAAAGAGGCAGCCGCCGCCAGTGGTCGCAACCGAAATCGCCCGCCAACGCATGGTGGTTTCCGACCGCGTGTGAAGCCGCCGATCCAAGAGATCTTTAAGCGGGGTGACGAAGTCCTCGTGCAAGTCATCAAAGAAGGCATCGGCAATAAAGGCCCTACCCTTTCAACGTACATCAGTATTCCTGGGCGTTACCTGGTGCTGATGCCTGCCCTCGGACGGATTGGTGTCTCGCGAAAAATCGACGATGAAGAGGAGCGACGCCGGCTCAAAGAATACTTGTACGATTTGAAGCCGCCGAAGGGGCTGGGTTTCATCGTTCGCACGGCAGGAGCTGGCAGAACGAGAAATGAACTTTCTCGCGATCTGGCCTATCTGTTGCGGCTGTGGAAAGCGATCGTCAAGCGTGTTCAGACGATACCGGCTCCGGTCGATATCTATGAAGAAAGCGACATGATCATTCGCACGATTCGTGACATTCTGACGGCGGACATCGATCAAATCGTGATTGATGACCAGGAGGCTTATGATCGAGCCAAAGAGTTCCTGAAGTTCGTCATGCCTAAATCGAGCAGCAAACTGCAATTGTATTCCGGCAAGGATCCCTTGTTCCACGAGTACAAAGTCGAGCAGGAGATTGCAAAGATTCACGCTCGCGAAGTTCCGCTTCCCAATGGAGGCTCGATCGTCATCGATCAAACAGAGGCGTTGGTGGCGATCGACGTCAACAGTGGAAGCTTCCGCACGGATGATTCGGCCGAAGAGTCGGCTTACCGGCTAAACATGGCGGCGGCCAAAGAGATTTCTCGGCAGTTGCGATTGCGAGATCTCGGTGGCGTGATCGTCAATGACTTCATTGACATGCGACGTGACAAGCACCGACGTGGTGTCGAGCGGATGCTGAGAGATTCAATGAAGCGTGACCGGGCCCGCACCAAGATTCTTCGCATCAGCCCGTTTGGGTTGATCGAAATGACTCGTCAACGTATCAAGCCGGGGCTCAAGCGAAGCTTCTATCAAGAATGCCCTTGTTGTAACGGTCGCGGTAACGTGAAGACCGAAGAGAGTATGGCATTGGACGTGATCAGAATGCTGATGTTGGCGACTGAGCAAAAGAACTGTTCGCACGTCAAAGTCCGAGTCAACGAAAAAGTAGCATCGTATCTGAACAATCAGAAGCGAAAAGAACTTGCTGATCTCGAAGGTCGCGGTTCAATGGACATCGCCATCATGGGTAGCGAAGCCGTCTTCCCGGAGTTTCTGGAACTCAAGTGTTACGACAGCAACGATGCCGAAGTCAGATTGCCAATCAAAGCCAAGGGTTGATTGGCGGAAACGAAAAAGCTGTTAGCCAAAAGTTGAGCCCGCGTGCACTTTATTGAGCACGCGGGCTTTTTCTTTGCGTCATTGTGGTTTGGCGACTTGGCGTTTCGTTTGCTATTCCGATTTCTTTGATCTTTTGGGGCGAGTTTCTTCATGCGCCTCGGTCGTCGTTGAAAGATAAATCTCAAACAGTTTTCCGTCAGAGGTTGCGACCTTTACATCTTTAAAGTGCATCGTGTAAAAGGCATTCTTTCTGCCTGTTGTGCGAGATGGTCGGCCGAGTTTTTTGAGCAACGTTTTCAAGGAATCGCCGGCCTTCAATTCGTAGGGGAGTTCACCAGCGTAGTTTGCTCCAAACTTTGAACCTAACGGTCGAATTGTCACGATCGCGGTGCTCCCGGGAGAAACCTCGATGAACACCCCGAAATTGGACCCCCAAGACCGTTCCCGCTTGTGGTTTTTGTGGAAACCAAATTTGTCGACAAACTCTTGAAAGTCGGCAGATTCAAATTTAGTCCCAACAAATTCCTCGAGTTCCCTCAGAGTTGGAATTCTCTCAAAAGGTATTGGTTTAGCTGTGACGGGATCCGCAACCTTTGACAATACAATTCGACCGTCAGATCGAATTGCGAAATCACATCTAATCGGCCGCAGCAATCCGAGTAGCGTATCACCCAGCGTCCCATTCGATTCCAAATCGGCGGGTTTGGTCGTTATGTCATCAATTCTTGAAGTGTCGAAAGTCAGGCCATGACGTACCGAAATTTGATCTAACGCAGCTCGGATTGACATATTCCGAAAATCGAAATCAGCCTTCTTGCCTAAGGCTTTCACGGAACTGACTATCAATTCCGAGTCGTAGCTGGCAGCAGGTGGTGGATCTTCGATGCCTGCAACATCTTGGCAGCTTGAATTTTTCACCAAGCAAAAAAGCGAGAGAGCGACAGATGCAGTGGCAATCAAAGTGCAGTTTAGCGACAT
>CAZPTT010000023.1:25555-42271 GCA_964589435.1 uncultured Pirellulaceae bacterium | reverse complement strand
GCTTAGAACTTTTCCAACATTGTGAACAAGTCATCGACCTTGGTGATCTTCGAGACCAATCGTTGACGCTCGGTTGATGAACCGTTTGGATCGAAATACAGTTTCCAAACGCTTGCGAAGTCCTCTGATGGATTGTACTTCGAAAATTCTTCAACCATCAATGCGTTCTGTAGAACCCACCAGTCATTGTCACCCGAGATCTCGTAAAACAAAATATCCTCAGGTCGAGTTTGTGTCCATCCGCTAAGGTTTTCGAACGAGGCCCAGTATCCAACTTGACGAGGCAGAACGGCTCCGACAGATTCCGTCGAAGCCCAAGTGTGTGCCATCTCGCGTGGAACTTCAGAAATGTACAAATCGTTGAGTGCTGTGTTCGTTTCGTCCCAATCACCAAACGTGATATGTCGCTCAAGCGTGATGACGGTTTCAACCTGCCCCGTGGCTGGATTGAAGACTTGGTCAGATAGCGTGATTAACTCATTCGTTCCAATGCGAGTCGAAGGAGCGATGGTCAAGTCTTTGATGAACACGACAGGTTCTGCTGTCATGGTGCCCTTGAGCAATCGTGTGTTCTCAGTTCGTTCGTGTAACAACGCCAATCCGGTGTCGACGACTTGCAGTTCTGCATTGGTCCAAGAATTGGAGCCGTTCCGGAACTCAAGGCGAGCGTCTTGGGCTTCGCTATCAACTGGATTGTCGTTGCCAAACAGAAGGAAACGGTCTTTGTCCGCTCCTCCGAACATGATGTCATCAGCATCCACACCGCCTACCAGGCCATCGTTGCCAGCGTCGCCGCGTAGAACGTCAATTCCATTCTCACCGTAAAGGATGTCATTTCCGGAACCACCAAAGAGCTGGTCGTTGCCGTCGCCACCGTGCAGTTCATCGTTGCCATCGGCACCGTGAATAAGGTCGATGCCGTTTCCGCCGTCGATGAAATCGAATCCGGAACCACCGAAGATTGAGTCAGGGCCATCGCCACCGTGGATCGTATCGTTTCCGAGGTTGCCGAAGATCCGATCCAACTGGCCGTCACCAAAGATCAAATCATCGCCGTCGTTGCCGGCGATAAGATCAAGTCCCACGCCGCCGCGAATTTCATCGTTGCCGTCGCCGCCAAAGATGCGATCGTTACCGAGACCACCTTCGATCACGTCAGCCGCAGCATCGCCGAACAAGAAGTCAGCCCCTTCGTTGCCTTCAAGGAAGTCCAAGCCAGCACCGCCCGATAGTCGATCCGAACCGAGGCCACCCAAAAGTGTGTCGTTGCCGTCTTGTCCGAAAAGTACATCGTCGCCAGATTCGCCGTCAAGCCGATCGACGCCTGCTTCTCCAAGCAGCGTGTCATTGTCGTTTCCGCCCATCAAGTTGTCAGTTCCGTCGCCGCCGTTGAGCAAGTCGTCTCCAGCGTCGCCAGATAAAGCGTCGTTGCCCGTTTGACCAAGCAAGACGTCGTCGCCGCTACCACCGAACAGCAAGTCGTTATCTTCACCGCCGTAAAGTTTGTCTGCACCGAGGTTGCCTCGCAGCGTATCCGAACCGAGGCCACCATAAATTGTGTCGTTGTCGCCGCCGCCGCTGATGACGTCATCGCCTTCGTGACCGAAAATTGTGTCATCACCAGCATCGCCGATGATGAAGTCCAAATCCTCGTTGCCAAACAGCTCGTCATTGCCGTCGCCACCGCGAATGGTATCGACGCCAACGTTACCCCAAACTCGATCATTGCCGCCTTGGCCTGATAGGTTGTCATCTCCGTCTTGACCGAAAAGGCTGTCCTCTCCGTCGCCGCCGACCACTGTGTCGTTACCCTCTTCCGCGTAGGCAATGTCGTCACCGGCACCGCCATCAATGTAGTCATCGCCTGTCGAAGCGAAGAACGTGTCATCGCCCCCTTCGCCGAACATCAAGTCGTCTCCGTCCTGTCCAAACAGGAAGTCACCACCGTCACCACCGATGATTCGGTCAGCGCCTGAATTGCCATGCAGTCCATCGTTGCCGTCTTTGCCCAGCAACACGTCATCGCCGTCTCCGCCAAACAGTCGGTCAGACGCGCTCCCGCCAACCAATCGGTCATTTCCGGCACCGCCAAATGCGTCCGTGACAATCGCTGTGTCGTTCTGGAAGAAATCGTCACCCGCACCACCGGAGAACATAATCATCGACACGTCGGCCAAATCATAAGTCTCCGTCGCAACGCCTGTTAGCGAAACGTCGATCGTCGTACTTGATGACATCGTGACCATTCCTGTGTCATCGGTCGCATCGGCAAACATCGATACAACGCCGTTTCCGGGGTTGAACGTAATCGAGGCAAGCAGGTTCTTGGGCTCCAAAGTCTGGTACTTGAGAGCTTGTGAAAAGCTGAGCTTCCGTGACGAACGATTACATTTCCCGGTGAACAACTGAGAAACGTGCGCTACAAATCGAAGCATGTGAAGGTTCCGAGGTAAAATGGTGGGTTTGGACGCTTTGGGCAAAAAATTTCCTACTATTCTTTTTTAGTTAGAAGCACTAAATCTTGCAAACATACCCATGGAAATAAGGGTCTATTTTCACGACGAATTAGCAGGCAGAAGCAACTCATGGGTTAGCTGAGCGGCTGTCTATGACGGTTTTTCGGGTTAATTAGTTCCGCAGGACGGTTAAATAGGGGAATTCGCTATCTTGGAGAACGTTATTTGTGTTCGGCGAAACAATTTTGCTGGCATCACCAGAATTGGAATAATCCTCCTTCTAGCGGCTTCGCATTGACGCGAATTCCAATGAAGCCTATTTGTTTGCCTCGAAAATTCGCACCAACATTTTGAGCGGCTTCTCCGAGCCATTTCACCGGTGCAAGGATTTCGACTTTGGCTGCTGTCTCGATTGAGACTTCAGCGCACGAAACGTTTAACGAGTTGATCATGGACGATCGAAAAATGAATTACCGACGCATTGAATTTCGCGCCCTTCATGCACTGATTATTTGCATCGCGACTGTGTTTTCCACTAGTGGCCTGCAGGCTCAGCAACCCAATTGGATCTGGTCGCCCAAGCAACCGATTTTGGCTTCGGGTGAATCACAAGGCGAGTGTTTCTTTCGCAAAAAATTCACTCTGGTTCGGCCGGAGTCTGCCGAGCTTCATTTTGCTGCTGGCGATGAATACGAAATTTACATCAACGGTCAAACGGCAAGCCGGGGAATGTCTTACGGCAAACCCAGCACGATCGATGTTTCACCGCTGATGCAACCTGGAGTCAACTTGGTTGCCGTCAAAGTTCGGCACAATCAAAGCGAAAATGTTGGCATTGCGATACGGCTGCGCGTGAAAGAAAAAGGTGAGTCGCGCTGGCGAAGCCTGACGACTGATGGCACTTGGAAGACGCGTCTGGAATTTGTTCAGCTTTGGAAGAAAGGTTCCCACAACGACATGGGCTGGTTGAAAGCTCAGACATTGGGCGCCGCTGACGTGTTGCTGACGGCTACCGAGAAATCAGCCATTGCATCGAATCAAGCGATCTCACAGAGCTTGCCGCAGCCCAACGTATCGAACTCGAATGTATCGAACTCAAACGTTATCAAGCCACAGCAAAATCAAACGGCTCAAATGGCCAAAGCCAGCCAATCTCAGGCTCCAATGGTTCAGGGGCAAGTGTTACCAATTTCATCTTCAAAGTCGATGTTGGCAACCAAATCTGACCAAAACAAATCTGACCAAAGCCGGTTCGAAGTTGATCCGGAGTTTACTGTTGAGCCAGTCCTTGGTTCAGAGGAAACAGGTTCGCTGATTGCGATGGAGATTAACGAGTTTGGCCAGTTGTTGCTTGCCAAAGAAGGTGGCCCATTGTTGATCGCTGATCCGACGCTGCCGCTCAATCATCAATCAAGAATTCGAGTTTACTGCAGCGAAGTCACTAGTTGCCAAGGAATCTTGGCGCTCAACGGTGGCGTCTACGTGACAGGCGACGGTCCAGATGGGCTGGGAGTTTACTACTTGGTCGACAACAACCGAGATGGCGTTTTGGAAGTCTCGAATAAGCTAGTTGGATTCAAAGGAAGCCTTGGCGAGCATGGGCCTCACGGTCTTCAGTTGGGACCCGACGGTATGTTGTATGTGGTCGTTGGTAATGGCACTCAAGTTGATCAAGCGGCTTCCTCAACCAGTCCTTACAAACATTGGTACGAAGGCGATCTTGTACCTCGATACGAAGATCCGGGTGGACACGCGCAGGGAGTGAAAGCTCCCGGCGGAACGGTCGTTCGCATGCGTTTGGACGGCACCGAAGTTGAAACCGTCGCTGGCGGAATTCGCAACGCCTATGACCTCGTTTTTGATGAACGAGGTGAGTTGTTTATTCACGACAGCGATATGGAATCAGACATGGGCACTACTTGGTATCGCCCCACGATGGTCTACCACGTTCCTCACGGAGCTGAGTTTGGTTGGCGAAGCGGTTGGTCTAAATTTCCGCAGCATTTTATTGATCAAACACCGGCTGTTTGCGAGACGGGCCGAGGTTCACCGACCGGAGCAGTCCTCTACCAGCACATGCAGTTTCCAGCGCGATATCACAACACAATCTTTATGGCTGATTGGTCAGAAGGCAGAATTCTGGCACTTCGCAAACAGCCATCGGGTGCCGGATTCGTCGCTCAAACCGAAGTCTTCTTAAAAGGCCGTCCACTGAATGTCTGTGACATGGCAGTTGCCGAAGATGGAGGGTTGTATTTCTGCACAGGCGGTCGTGGGACTGCTGGTGGAGTCTATCGAGTCGTATGGAATGGTCGCATACCGGACAAAATGTTGTCATTCGAAAGTGACTTGGCCAAAGTAATCCGACATCCTCAACCCAATTCAGCGTGGGCACGGCAGAGTCTTGTCGAATTGAAAAATAGCCTTGGCGACAAATGGGCTTCTTCGATCGAAGGCGTCGCGCAGGAAGCACGCAATCCTTCCAAGTTTCGAATTCGAGCCATGCAGATGATGGTGCTTTATGGGCCAACTCCAAGTACTGAACTATTAGCAAAGCTTGTCAAAGATCCTGACGCTGGCATCAGAGCACAAGCCGCTCGCCTCTGTGGATTGACTGGCGACAACGAATCGGCAGCGATGCTTTCTGGATTGGTCGGCGACGAAAGTCCGCTCGTTCGCCGGATTGCAGCTGAAGAGTGTATTCGAGCCGAAGTCCAACCAGATCTGAAAATGGTTGTTTCGATGTTGCAATCGGCTGACAGAATCGAAGCCATGTCGGCGCGTCGATTACTGGAACGAATGCCTGCTGAAAATTGGGAAGAAGAAGTTCTTTCTTCAGAGGATAATCGTACCTTCATCCAAGGGGCCGTGGCTTTGATGACCGCCCATCCCTCCTTGGAGCGAGCCTACAAAGTGCTTGCTCAGGGAAGCAAAGTGATGGACGGGTTTGTCAATGACGAAGATTTTGTTGCCCTCCTCAGAGCAATGGAATTGGCTCTGATGCAAGGAAACGTTGAGCCGTCTCGCGTGCCTGGATTTGCAGACCGAATTGAAAATGAATTTCCATCGGGAAGTTCGAAGATCAATCAAGAACTCGCCCGGTTGATGGCTTACCTGAAAGTCAGCCGAATTGATCAGCGAATCAGTGATTACTTGAGCTCGGAAGAAACGTCCATCGTTGATCGAGTTCATGTGGCAATGTACTTGCAAACAATCGGTTCCGATTTGTCGGATGACTTGCGTTTCGCAATTATTGATTGCCTTGAATTGGCCCGGTCTGCAGAAGGGACAGGCGGTAGCTACCGTCTTTATCTTCAGCGAGCTGTTGAAGACGTCTCGCAGTCGTTGACGGCTGAGCAGGCGATGGTCGTTTTGGAAAACGGAGCACGTTGGCCCAATGCAGCGGCGGCAGCATTTTATAAGTTGCCCAACCAATTGGATCAGGCAACGGTCGAACGGGTGATTAACTTGGATCGATCATTGCAGGGGAACACCGAAGCTGGAACCCAGCAACTTCGCTTGGGAGTCATCGCGGTTCTCGCTCGCAGTGGTGGCGGCAAATCCATGGAGTATTTGCGTGAACTTTGGCAGACCGAAGAGTCCCGTCGAAACGATATCGTGATCGGATTGTCACAGCGACCAGCCGGAGAAAATTGGGCCTATTTGGTAAGTAGCTTGCCAGTGCTTGATGACATGACCAGTCGTGAAGTGATTCAGAAGTTAGTCAGTGTCCCGCGTCGCCCACGCGAGCCAGAATTCTTCCGCAGTGTCATCGAAGTCGGCTATCGTTTGCGGTCAGCCGGTTCAACCGACGTTGTGAGATTGCTTGAGCATTGGTCAGGGGAACAGTTACAAGTGACTCAAGATTCCTGGCAGGCACGACTTGGCGATTGGAAGCAATGGTATGAAACAAAGTGGCCGGATCAACAGAAGATCGACGTTGCCGGTTCGAAGTTGCCTAGCCGGTACTCGGTGAATCAAATTCTTGGCTACCTAGAAACAGAAGGTCTGGGAGACGCGAATCGCGGCGGCCATCTTTTTACCAAGGCTCAATGTGCCACCTGTCACCAGATGGGAACGATGGGGCAGAACGTCGGGCCGGATTTGACGTCACTTGCTCAACGATTTTCAACTCGAGAAATTCTTGAATCAACGTTGGATCCGTCGAAGGTCGTCGCTGATCGATACAGTTCAAAGATCGTTTTGACGGCTGATGGAAAACAGTTTAACGGTATGGCGATCAATCAATCGGATGGAGCGATTGTTGTTCTGCAAAGTGATGGGAAGCGAGTACGCATTCCAGCGGAAGATATTGAAGCCGTCAAACCCAGTGCAGTCTCGGCGATGCCTACCGGATTGTTGGATGGGCTATCTGAATCAGAAGTTGCCGACCTGATGGCGTTTTTGATGCAGCGGGCCAACGCAACTGCGAAACAAGCGGGGCCGTCAGTCGAATCCGTTGTTCGTTGAGCAGGTTGAAGTCCAAATTTGAATTAAGCAAATGTCGCAGCCCATTCGGGGAGCTGCGGCATTTTTTGTCGACTCTCTAAATGTTCAGGCTTCGAGCCGGTCGGTTGGGCTGGAGGCTTGGCCCGCTAACTTGATTGACTTAGACTGAAATCCATCGTTGATTTACTTTTGATGGAATGCGACTCATGGATTCGACCACCTCTTCTGATTCGAATGCCGGCCAGAATGCCGAACAAGATGTGGACGCTCAAACTTCAATGCAACAACTGCGTGAAGTCGTTCGGAAGTTCGTTGATGAACGGGATTGGCAACAGTTTCATTCGCCAAAAAACTTGAGTATGGCGATGGCCATCGAAGCGGCGGAACTGATGGAGCATTTCCAATGGATCACTCCTGATGCGTCACGCGAATTGGATCCTGAATCCAAAGCGGCAGCAGGGGAAGAGTTGGCCGACGTTCTTTGTTATGCGTTGGCAATCGCCAATGAGCTTGACCTCGATCTGACATCGACGTTGCTGAAGAAGATGGAAAAGAATCGGGTGAAGTACCCTGCTGCTGAATTTCGTGGCCGATACGGAATGGACGATCCGAATCCTGTCAGTGAATGATTGAGGATGGGATCGATTAGATCGTTGGCCACCAATAGGTTTTGCTGATCAAAAGGACCGGTAATTTTTTTCCAAATGCGCCGCTCGAAGTTTCGTTAGATTTCAGCTTCGTGTCTGAAGACGTCTTCATTTAAGGCGCCTTCCCATTTGGCAACGGTGCAGGCAACGGCGATGTCGCCGGTGATGTTGGTCACGGTTCGCATCATGTCGAGCAGACGGTCGAAAGGAAAGATGAATGCAATCACCAGGAGTGCCTGTTCTTCTTGAACTCCAATCACTCCCAGCACGGTCGCCGCCAGCAGTAGTCCTGCGGATGGGATGCCTGCAGCTCCAATCGAAACCAGTGTTGCTGTCAAAGCGACATTGAAATAATCGAGCATGCTCAGTTCGATTCCGCCGGCTTGAGCTGCGAACAACGCCACCAGTCCGAGGTAGATTGCGGTTCCATCCATGTTGATGGTCGCACCCAACGGGAGCACGGATCCGGCGACCGATTTGTCGACGCCTAGATTAGTTTCCGCACAGGAAATGGTGACAGGTAACGTTGCACTGGAAGAAGCCGTTGAAAACGCAACTCCTTGCGCGTCGGCGACGCCGCGAAAAAACTGAATCACAGGTAGGCGCAAGATTCCTTTGATGATGAAGAAGCCATACACAAAAATGATCTGCAGAATGCAGGCGAGGTAAAGTGCGATCGCGAGCCATAGCAAATTTGTCAGCACCTCGACGCCTTTGGTCGCCATCACCCACGCCATCAGCGCGAGAACACCAAACGGTGCTAATTCCATGATCAGCATCGTGATTCGCATCACGACTTCTGCGGCAGATTCGAAGAAGTTCTTAATTGGGTCGGCGACGGAGCCCGCCACAAGAATTCCAATTCCAATTAACAATGAAAAGAAGATCGTGGGCAGGACTTGGCCATCAGCTAATGCTTGAACCGGGTTGGCCGGAATGATTTCCAGCAAGCGGTCGACGATGCTACCCGCTTCCTTGCCTGTGGCGACTTTCGATTTCACGGCTTCTAAATCAGCAGCGGTGGCGGTTTGATATTCAACACCCGTGCCCGGTTTAAGAAGCGTTCCCATTGCCAGCCCTAAGCTGACCGCAAATAAAGTGGTCAGCATGTAGAGAGCAATTGTTCGGACTCCAAGAGAGCCCAGTTTCTTTGGATCGCCCATCGCGGTAACACCGGCGACCAAAGTGGTTGTGATCAACGGAATGATCAGCATCTTAATCAGCCTGACGAACGCATCACCGAACGGCTTAATCCAAGTATTGGCAAAGCTGGCGGCTCGTTCAAATCCGGAAACAACAACTGCTTCTCCGTCGATCGTTACCGTTGCGTCGCCCAGCCCATGTCGCAGCGCTAGGCCCAGGCCCAAGCCGATCACAAGTCCAATAAGAACGCGCTTCCACAGAGTGATTGCTTGCCAAGTTTTAAACATTCCAGCGCCGAGTGTTAGACCATCTGAATTGCATAGCGTGGAGGCTACGACATGAATCTGCCGGCGTTCCGACAACCCATACGATAGGGTTCTCCGACATGAAATTCAATCTATGGAGGCTTACTTACAGGGGAACTGCAAAGTCTGCTTCTTTGGTAGCGGAACGGCGCGAGCCGTCCGGTTGTTGACGCACCGGGTGGCTTGCGCCACTCCGCTAGTAACGACTTTGCAGTTTTCCTGGGCTTACGTAGAACAGGCCTGAGCGTTCGTTAGCATTTTGGTCGGCATGCTCACGCAAACCTTTTGCAAGTGGCTCGTCCACGAACCTAATTTTGTTTGGCGAACCACAATTCGGAACCTACTTGGATTGGCACTTGGTTCGTCGTTATTTCTTGATGGGCCCAATCGCGTAAAGAATCGTCGCGGAATGAGTTGGGATCGCTCCTTCGAAGGGGTGATTGATCTTTAGTGGCCGCGCTAGTGAAGGAGTTTCTACGAAAAATAGCCAGTTGGAATCGGGCATCATTGGTGGATCCTCTGGATTGAACGGAGCGTTGACAAACGTTTCCATCTCGTCAAATTTGAGGATCAGTTTGGGTGATTCGATTCCACCAATGTAAAGCGAACCAAAAAAGACCACCGAATTCTTGTCTCCCTTTTTAATCTCGGAAGCCGCAAACTGGTTGAGCTTCGTCAGTCGTTCAGGTTCGTTGTGAATCACGCGCCCCAATTGGTTGCCCAGTTTTTCGCCCCAGATTTCCAACTGCTGTTGAACGAGTTCCGAGCCAGCCTCGTCATCGCTGTCGCGGGTAAAATCGATGGATGCAGAAAGTTGCCTTGAGAATTCCTGCAGCGCGGCGTATTGCTGGCGATCGGTCGCAAGCCAAAGGAATTGCTCACACGCTTGGCCGGCCTGATTCAGTTTGACCGTTAGTTTGCGGGCTTCGCTGCCTGAATCCACATTAACGACGTTGCCAGATTTGTTGCGAGCCTGAGGGCGTTCGAAAGGTGTTGCTGTTCCGCTGGCCGATTCGATCAGCTTGCGAACATGGTGAACGGGAAGTGCTTCGCTCACTTTCTTGTTCGAAAACACAATCATGCCAACCATCTGGCCATCGATTTGAAACAACGGCATACCGGGCACAGCAAGCTCGCCGCCATTTAAATTCAGCCATGAGTTGTTGGCCGTTTGAAGTGGCGCGTCGGTTTCGCTTTCGTCCGATTGCGTACTGCGAATCTTTGCTTGGAAATCAGGATCAAGCTCTTCAAAATTCCTACGAGACTTAATTTGAACTTCCGATTTTCCATGAGGGTTTTGGCGAGACGGGGCGCCAGACTGCAATAAGTATTCGCCTGGTACCAGTAGGTTCTTTTCTGACACAACAAGGTCAGAAAAACTAACGACGAATCGCCGGTTGACCGATAAAATCGCCAAGTCATGGGCTTCATCGACTGCAATGATGCCTCGGGCCAGGTCAACGAGCGGTTTTTTGTCGCCTTTCAAATCGAGTTCTGCGGTTGCGGCGGTGACTTCAATTTGCCACGCATCTTTGATGGCCTGGTAGCTGGTCAGGATCCAACCTCGCGAGTCAACAATTGTCGCGGCCGCTTGCTTCTTGCCGTACTGATTTTCAATTTCAAGCGAAACGATGTGCGGGCGAATGATCCGCCAACACTCTTCGACTTGCTGTTTAGCAAAGTAGCTAAATGCTTCGGGCGGCATCTCAAATGGCGGCTCTGGCTCGGTGCCCAGATCAGCATCAGTCAGGCTGGAATCGTCATTGTCGCCTTCGAGATCAGTCGAGGTTTCGGTCAGCTTTGAATTGGCAACCGATGTTGGGGCGTCGGTAGATTCATTCAGGGACGTCGGGGCATTGGAAGCCGCCACGTCGTCGTAGTCCTCCATTTGCAGTCGCAAGAATACAATTCCAAATGCGATCCCAAATAAAGTCGCCAACACAACGAGAGCAAACACGATTTTCTCATTGCGATGTTTCTTAAGCGTCCGGGCTCCTGCGCGAATCTTAAAACCATCTTGGCCGGCTAATTTCGGCGGCATCGACGCCTGGTGTTCGGTCGAAGTGTCGACGGGAATGGTTGCCGATGGTTCCTCGTTTCGTTGAGTGGTCTTAAACGAAACGAGCGACTCAGGAGTGGCGTTTCCAGGTGTGGCTTTTGATGTCGGTTGGGGTAGGATTTCCGAGCGAGTGATTGCCTGCCGCCGGATGGGCGGCGTCTTTTTGAGATCGATCGGGCGCCGACAGGTTGGGCAGACGATCGATTGGCTGCTGGAAGATGTCAGATCAACGGTATCTTCGCAAACCGGGCATTCGACAAACAAGTCGCTCATGTGTATTCGCTCCTCACCAGTTTCCGCGTCGCATGGTTTTGATAAAGTTGCGGCGGAGAAAGTGCATTTCGTCCAACGAAATTTGAGGGTTCAAGTTTTCGTCTGGATTAGATAAACGTGGAAGCTTGAACGATGCTTCACTATTTTAATGTTTTTCGAATCGAATTGCCAAAACATTTAAGCTTTGAGAGTCGTTTTGGCTGTTTTGCGTTTTGGATAACACGTTTTGCAGATTTCGCAAATCGTTCCATCGCAGCCACGTGCGGAGCAATGTTCACGTCCGTAGAAAATGATCTGCAGATGGAGATCGTTCCAGCGGTCTTCCGGGAAAAGCGATTTCAAATCAGCTTCGGTTTGTTTGACATTCTTGCCTTTAGTCAATCCCCACCGTTGAGCCAAACGGTGAATGTGGGTGTCAACTGGAAAAGCCGGGACACCGAACGCTTGGGCCATGACAACACTCGCGGTTTTATGGCCGACCCCTGGAAGGCGTTCCAAAGCATCAAAATCGGCTGGAACTTCTCCCCCGTGTTCCTTCACAAGTATCTTGGAGAGTTCCGAGATGGCTTTTGATTTTCTCGGCGACAGTCCGCACGGGCGGATGATCTTGAGGATCTTACCGACTGGCACCTTCGACATTTTTTTCGCGGAATCACCAAGCTTGAATAATTCTGGCGTCACCAAATTGACGCGAGCATCAGTGCATTGAGCGCTTAGCAGAACCGCGACCAGTAGCGTGTAAGGATTGTGGTGATCCAAGGGGATCGGCGGATTTGGGTACAGTTCTTCCAGGCGATCCATGATCAAGCTGGCACGCTCGGATTTTATCATACAATTTTCAAGAAATTTTCGTGGAATCAAGGCAAAGTGGAGGCGACGAGAAAATGGCTGATTGAAAAGTCAAATCGGAAGAAGCGAAACGGTTCGAGTTAGTTGCCTTCGCCAGATTCCGATTCCCCAGACTCGGATTCCCCAGACTCGGATTTTTTTTCTGGCTCCTTCGATTTCTCAGCTTCAGATCCTTCAGCTTCGGTTTCCTCGGCGGCTTCACTTTCAACTGACTTCTCCTCGGAAGCTGCTTCAGTCTTTTCTCCCTCGCCGGACTCGTCCTTGGATTCTTCAGCGGCTTCAGTCGAATCTTTCGCTGGTTCGTCCTTCATTTCTTCATCGTCGTTCGATTTTGGCTCTGTCAGATCTGGAGCTGCCGGTGGTTTCTCGTCGGCTTCATCTGCGGCTTCTTCCTCTTCACCCATCTTCTTGGGCTTGTAGGCATGGTCGCGTTTGCGAATGACTTCGGCCCGAATGATGGTGTCTTTTTCAATTCCAGGAATGGGCTGCTCTTGACGGTTGATCGCCAAATGCGTGCGTTCGATTTTGTCGAGCGTTTCGCTGCCAGAAATGATCCGACCAAAGCAAGTGTGCAATCCATCCAATCCCATTCGGCGTGAAAAAGTGAGGAAGATTTGACCGCCGCCGGTGTTGGGGCCAGCGTGAGCCATGCTGACACAGTTGGAGAAATGGGGGCGTGTTTCGGGGGAATTGCACTCGCATTCGATCGTGTAACCAGGCCCTTTGCCGCCGCTGCCGTCCGATTTGTCCTGGCCGGTTTGGGCCATGAAGCCTTCGAGAACACGATGAAAAAGCATATCGGAGTAGTAGCCCGATTCGACCAAGCTAATAAAGTTAGCCACGGTGTTTGGCGCTTCGTTTTCGTAAAGCTCAATCACCAACTCGCCTTTTGAAGTGATGAATTTGACGCGTGGCAAGTCGTCCGTTTTGGCTTCACGTTCGCGGATCAAAAGCTCTTCAAAAATCTCGCGGGCTTTGATGGAAAGGCGTTCTGCTTTGGCTCCGACTTCGAAATAGCGAGGATTGATGCCGCTACTGATCAATTGATCGCCGAGTGAAAGGACTTCCGCATCGTTTCCGTTTTGGGCGTCGTTGAGCAAAATTCCCATGATCGTTTCGACAGCCATTTTGTCTTTCGAATCGCTGGCAATGGATTTCAGCGAGGCGGCTTTTAGTTTCTTGATCAAGCCATTGGCTTCATCGACCAGGTCCTGATATTCGGATCGCAGTACTTTTGTGTCGCCTTCGCCAGACTCAAGTGCGGCTTGCTTTTCAACGAACTTAGTGTCAAGCGCAGCCCACTGCTGCTTCAGATCTGCAATGGATTCGTCTTGAGCATGGCAAGTTGATTCAATCGCGAAACACGCAACCAGGATCATCAAGAATCGAGCGTAGTGAAATGGAACGCTTCGGTTGGTTTTTGATTTGGACGAACGATTCGTAACTGCGGCGAGCGTCATATTGTCTCCGTGTCGTAAGCGACAGATTTTGATTTTGGTCGATTCTGCCAAAGACAAAATCGTCCATGGCAGTGGTATTGAAGAATCAGTCGACAAGGGTTTCTGAGCGAGAATGGCCCAATTAAACGCAAGCGAACTGTTTAAGTCTGAAGTGGAATTCGTTGGCGAGATTCACTCGTGCAGGTTGTCCGAGTTCTTTGCGATGCGATTAGGGCTGTAGCTGTGATCTCGTTTGCGAAGCACCGTGGCGCGCGTGATTGTAACGGGCTTTTTCCCTACTTCGCTCCCCTTTGTTCTGTCAATCTTCTTGATGCCGAAAACGACATCCAGTCCATCAACAACTCGCCCAAACGCTGTATAGTTTCCATCAAAAGCGAGGTTGGGTTGGTGGGAGATGAAAAACTGAGAACCACCAGTGTCTTTGCCGTTGTGGGCCATGCTGATTGTGCCGGCGAAGTGGTGCCGAATTTCAGGCAGCTCGGTCTCGCAAGGAATTTGATAGCCGGCATTGCCAGAGCCGTTGCCATCCGGGCAACCACATTGGGAGAATTGACCGGGGCGAACCAAGTGAAAGATAAGATCGTTGTAGAATTTTTTTTCTACGAGGCTGATGAAATTACCCACGGTTTGTGGAGCGTGGTTTTCATAAAGTTCAACCGTGAAATTTCCTGCAGTTGTTTCAAACAATACGCGGGGCAAATCGTCGGTGTTCTGTTCCAGATTGCGAATGGTTTGCTCACGCTGCCATTTGAATTGGGTGTCTTCCAGTTTGGCGCGAATTTCGGGTTTGAGTACGGTTCCTGAAGCCTCAACTTTGGCCAACATTCTGTCGGCACGCTCGAAGTCATGAAGTGCGTAGCTTGCCCGGAATGCTTGATAAGCGACCTGGGGAATATCGAGCTCATTACTCAACATTGTCATCGACAATTCAAGCGCGCCGCGGGGGTCAAAGCTCGTATCGTTCGATCCATCCAGTTTTGAGGCGACCGTGTTGTATACAATTTGAGAAGCTCGCGGATCTTGATTGGGCGCGGCCAAAAAGGATTCTAAAGCGGCCTGAGGTCGTTCAGCTTCATGGGCCTCAATCTCAGATTTGAGCTTCTTGATGGTCGCCAACTGCGTTTGTTGCTTGGCCGGGAAGCCGATGGGCATCGAGCTATAAAGCTGATTGACTTCGGTTTGTTTTCTGCGAATTTTGTCGAGCAATTCTCGGAACGCGACAACCTCGGGTTTGACGTTTTCGTTACCAGCCGCCTCGAACGGAATCTCGTCCGATTGTTCAGCCGTCTGAGGCTGATAAGGTGAATTCTGTGTTTCCAAGCCAGCCCCCTGAATTGTTGCTGGCTCACTCGTTGTTTGTTGGTTTGCCGATTGGAAATACGCGGACGCAGTATCAGCCGGTAGAAGCACCGCCAGTGCGATCGCCAGGCATCCCCAACATATTTGAGAGTTCAAGCTTCTGTTCGCAGGCATCAACTGCTTGAAAAGCTCCACGCGCACCACGCGCACAGTGAGTTGTTTGAATTTCATGTTTCAGCTTTGGTTTCGGATTCTCGGTCTGACTGGCGAAGGTCAGACCTCGAACTAATTGAGAAAAAGTGATCTAAGGGGTCATTTCTCAGATGTTGATTCGTCGATGGTGCTCTATTTTTTGCTATTTTCGATTATTTGGCAACGCGAATTGGTTTGTATTCGTGATCTCGTTTTCGGATAACACGAGCGCTGATGATTCGATCTGGCACGATTTCTTCGATTGGGGTTTCCGTACCCTCGTCGTCCATGGTTCTGGTTGGAGTAAGGGAATCAAGCACGTCTAATCCTTCCGTGATTCTGCCAAAACAGGTGTGACGGCCATCGAGCATCGGAGTTGGCGAAAAAGTCAAAAAGAACTGAGAACTGGCCGAATTGGGCTTGCCGGAAACCGACGCCATGCTGAGTGAACCACGAAAGTGGTGGCGGGCGTCTTCGACACCGTGTTCATCGTAAATGTTGTACCCAACATTTTGACGGCCTGACATGGTGAAGCCTCCTGCTTGCGCGACGAAACCCGTGACGACTCGGTGAAAGAGAATGCCTTCGTAGTAGCCGGTGTCGATGATACTGATGAAGTTTGCGACATGGCCTGGAGCCTGGTTTTCAAAAAGCTCGATGACAATCTTGCCTTTGGAGGTAGTCAGTTCGACGATGGGAAGGTCGTCTGCCTTAGCTTCTTGTTCGCGGATCTTCAACTCATTCTCGTAGTTGGCAATGTGGACGTCGATGTTGTCCATCAGCATCATTTCCTTCGCTGGAATGAACGTCGATAATTCGCCCGGGTCGAGCGCGAACGTTTCTTTTGCTTCCACGAACCGATTGGTTATCAAGGCGGCGCGAGTCTTATACGCGAAGTACTCCGTTTCGTCAGGATCCAAATCGCATAGACGCTTGGATATTTTGTAAACTAATTCGTATTCGCCCTTCTCCATTTTCTCACGACATGCGATTCGGGCTACTGTCATCTGGTCTCTAGTTGGTTGAGCCGCCTTGAAGAGGACATCAATGGCAGCGTCTTGGAGGTCGGCGGCGGCTTGTTCGCCTTCGATCGCAGCCTTGTCCCACTCGAGATAGAATTCACCCGCATCGGCAACTTTGCTGAAGTAAAATTTCGCCTGCGATCTCTTTAATTTGACGATCGCGGCGCGAAGTCGATCGGTCGATTCGTTATACTCTTGATCTGCGGCAACCGCTTCTTGGCCGGCGAGCGTTGGTTGATGACGACTTGAAAGCGAACCCAAGAAAATGAAAGCCAAGATACTTGCATAAATTTTCAATCGTTGAGTCGGTAAAAATTTTGGAACAAAATTCCATTCGCCGGATTTTGAGCAACGAGCTGGAAAGGTGTTTGGCAAAGTTAATGGCAAAGTTAATGGCAAAGTTTTTGACATGGTTTTCTTTTCGATGTATTTCGCTTGGCACAAATGTACGGTGATGTTTCTCTTGATGTGGCTTTCGATTTCCTCCGTGCCGTGGCAGCTTTGTTGGGCAGCTTTGTTTGGCAGCTCAATGACTGTTCAAATCGCCGAATGACTCGTGGTA
>CAZPTT010000023.1:20549-25455 GCA_964589435.1 uncultured Pirellulaceae bacterium | reverse complement strand
GGCAGCTTTGTTTGGCAGCTCAATGACTGTTCAAATCGCCGAATGACTCGTGGTAGCTTGTTCAGTTCTGATTCTGTGTCGGAATCTGGATCCGCCGTATTCCAATGATATCGCACTTGATATTCTTTTGAACCTCAAACCTTATTTGAAGCAAGAAAACCGATGGCGAAAAAGCGTCGAGGAAGTGACCTGAAATCGTGGAAGTCGAACCGGGCTGAGGCTGGTGTTGGCAAGTTGCGAATTGTAGGAGGAAAATACCGGGGAAGGCTCATCCAGTATTCGGGTGATCCGGTCACCAGGCCGATGAAGGATCACACACGAGAAGCCTTGTTCAATTTGGTGGGCGGCTGGGTCAAGGAAAAGGCATGCTTTGATCTGTTTGCGGGGACGGGAGCGATCGGAATTGAGTCAATCAGCCGAGGGGCTTCTCAGGCATTGCTTGTCGAGCGACACATACCCACAGTACGGATAATTCGTGAAAATGTTCAGTCGATCGATCCCGAAATGAATGTCCAGATCGAAGGCTCGGATAGTTTTTTCTGGGTTCGAGACTTCATCGCTCAGCAAGAAAAATGGCCCCTCGAACCGTGGGTTGTTTTCTGTTGTCCGCCTTACGCCCTGTTTCAGGAAAAAGGTGAGGCGATGATTCAGATGATTGAGTCAATGCTGAATGCCGCTCCACAAGGTAGCTTGATCGCAGTGGAATCCGATGCCGATTTTGATTCAGAGCAGCTGCCGTTGCTGGACGGTTCCGATGCCAGTTGGGAGGCTCGCCATTACGCTCCTGCGGTCATCTACGTTTTTAAAAAGCAGTAGATAGTTACCTGGTTTTCTGGCGATGTCGTTCAAGCGAGTAGCGGAACTCGTTAAGAGTTTTGAACGGCTGTTGATAGAAGATTGCGGATGACCAGGCTGATTGGCAGAAATTGGCCGCTGGAAACGTGTGAGCCCGTTTACCAATCTGGTTCTTGGGCAAACCTTTGATCGTTGCAATCAGAAAGGTTTAACGAGTTTGCCATTTCAGTCACTACAAAAGGTAGCAATGTAGTCGCTATCAATACGACGTAAGCATTCTTCCGATACCTAAAGTACAAGGTAGCAACAAACCCACCTTCGCTAAATGTTGCACTTGAAACTAAGGAAGGAAGTACCTTATGAGGCAACGCATCGGCAGAACCATTCGGTTGTTTGCACTCTGTCTGCCTTTCGCGATTTGCTTCAGTGTTGCATCTCTCGCTGCGACTCAGCAGCCTTCGAATCAGCGCGCAGCGCAGGCAATAAACCAGCCGCACGTCATGACGGTGCGGAACCTGACTCTGCCAGTTGGCTCGACCGATGACAACCCTGGCAATGCCGGTTCAAATTCTCCGCAACCTATCGCTCCCTGGCCTCGGTCCGAACGTTTGCGAGCTGAGTTGGAAGTCTTCCGAGAAACTGCGGTTTTAGCACCGGTTGTCGAAGAGTTTTTGCTTCATCTGGATATGCTTGAGCAACAGGTTGGCATCGGAGATCGACGTTCCGAAAAATATTTGCTGGCACTCGGGCTCGTCAACAAACGGCTCGGCGAAATGGCAGATCGGTTTTGGCAGCATCGAAACCAGTCGCAACGCAGTGCGAAGTTGGCAAGCGATCTTGTCCGTTTCAACTATCGACTGTCTCGGCGGCTAAGCGTTTGGACGCTTGTGAATCAGCAGGCATCGAGGCAGAACGATTTGCGGGGCGTCGCCTCTGGTTCATCCTCGTCAAGCCCCTCCTCTTCAAGTTCATCCTCTTCAATATTGTTGGCTGGCGATCAAAGGCTTTCCTTCGCCGGATTGGATTCGGATTGGGTTAAGTACCTGATGTTGGACAAAGTCGAAGCGGCATTCAGCGGAGTCAACCAAAGCAAAGCCAGTCAGAAATACATCACGCGTCGTTCGTTGGCCAGGATTGAATCTCCTGCTCTCGGGAAAAGTCAAAAACAGTATGTTCGCGAAGTTATCGATCCCACTGTGCTAACTTTTCTTCGATCAACTGCCTCCGCGCCAACGAATTATTCGAAGCTTGTAAACGATCTGGAATCGTTCGAAAACGATGCCACCGGCTACGCGTCTTACTTCTTGAATGATCACTATCAAAACCTGTTGTGGTCGGACAACGTTGCGGATCAAGAAATTGCTGATGAGGTTCATCGTCACTATCGAAACGCTAATATTCGTTTGGCCATCTCCGAGACGTTGTTGAATCGACTTGTTCCGCAAATGCCTACTACGGACGAACCGTTTTCCGAGAGCGTGATGGGAGCGCAAGTCGTTGGGCAAAATAGCATCTCAAATCAACTCAGTGTCAGTCTGATACCGGATCCCAAGCAATTGCAGATTCAATTGGGAACGATGGGGCATGTGGATTCCAATTCCGTTGCCAAGCGGGATGGGTTTACGATTCGCAATCAGGGCCGGGCTCGTTTTCAGGTCTTCCAAATGTTATCCGTTGGTGCAAATGGAATTGATGCGTCGGAGAAGCCGATTGCCTATTCGGCGGCCAAGCAACAATTGGTTGGACTTGAATCCAAGTTTGATACGATTCCAGTTGTGGGGCGGTTGGCGCGGCGGATTGCTGAGAAAAAGATTCAGCAGAAGTCGCCCGAGACTGATCGGATGGTGAAGGATCGAGTCGCTTCTGAGGCGTCGCAGAAGATGCAGGAACTCGTAGAAATCGAACTGACAAAGATGCAACAAAAGTGCCAGGCCAATCTTCTTGATCCGCTGGTGGCAATGGATTTGGATCCAGAACCAGTGCAAATGGAAACTACGGATGACCAAATCGTGATGCGGTACCGGTTGGCCGGGCGAGATCAAATGGCGGCTTTTACGTCACGACCAAGCGACAATGGGAAAAGCTTGCTCAGTTTGCAAGTACATCAGTCGACGATCAACAATGCAATCTCTCGCGCGGAGCTGGCGGGTAGAAAATTCGACATCGAAGGGCTTAGTAAGCAGTTTTATAAATCATTCGGAATCGGCTCCGAAAACCCACCGGCATCAGAGCAGAAGGCTGAATTTGAGTTCGCGAGGTTCGACCCCATTCGAATCGAATTGGAAAAAGACAGGTTGTTCGTAACGATGAATTTGAAGTCCTTGAAAATTGGGGACGGTAAGCGATTCAAGAAAGTCAAATTGCGAGCCGCCTACTCTTTGCAGCAGAATGGATTGCAAGTCGTTTTTAGTCAAGACGACGAGGCGACTCGTATCCAGGGGCATCGTTTACGCTTTCGCGATCGGGCGCTTGTCGGAACGGTCCATAAAATCCTTTTCAAGCGTGAGTACGTTGTTGATGCAATGCAGGGATCCATGGTTGAAAAAATCGGTGGCGACGCGATCGAAATTTCTCAACTGGTTTTGTCCGATGGATGGATCGCACTCTCGGTCGATGATCGTGCTATACCCGCTCAGCACCAAGCGGTGCCTTCTCGATTGTTCCCTCGAATTGGCGAAGGTGCCAGGGCGCTACTGCGGCGTTAGTTGCTCGGTAGTGTGCCAGTTGTCCACTATCGGATTGGACGCCAAGTCGGTTTGGTGATGCGAGACGATCCGCTTCCCACGGGCATAGCAGGGTAAGTTTTTCGTCCTGCGAAATTCTCCTCAAACGGTGAATTGATCGAGGAGTAACCGCGGCCAGTTTCCGCGTCCATTGCCTCGGAAGATTCACTCGAGTTTGACCAACGATGATCGCGTTGAGTCCAGCCCGCGATTAACGGATCGTCATTCGCATAGGAAGATCGCGGAGGTTCGATTCGGATATCCGACGAGGTTTCCAGCTTGCGACCTGCTGGCGTTTCGTATCGAACGAAGACCTTGAGTTTTCCGTTTTGGGGCGTGGCCTGATCCCAAGGCAAGTGGAGCAGGATTCCCCGTGATTCAGCATCCTCGTTTGCAAAGAAGAGCTCAGTCTCGCTTGGTAGGAATTTCCAAAGTCCGATTCGTTGACTTGACGGAGGTTTACTTGGATCGATGACGCTGACTGTTAGCCGGCCCGCTCGCAGCAATGTTTGTCCATTTTGAGTTTTTGGCTGAATCAATAAATCCAATCCCTCATCGCCAGGAACCCCATCAATGTCTTGGCCACGGGTTTGACTTCGGTTGATGACGACTTTCGAAATGTCAGATCCATTTGAATTGGTAATGGGTGCGTTCAGCATTAGGTTGGATTGCTGATCTTCTAAAACCGATGGCGAGCCATTGAGTGGATCAATTTCCTTTGGAATTGGACTCGCGTCATCCATCTGGATGTCTAGATTGAATGGCGAATTGGGATCCGAGCTCGAGGGATCGGACATTTCCAGTGGCGTAATTGATTCGAGGTTTTGCGAAGAAGATCCACGACTTTCGCTGCCACTGGAGATGATGGTCTTAGGTGAATCACTCGGCGCGATGTACTCCGATTCGTAAATGATTTGACCGTCGTTGATAAACGGACCGTCGCTACTGTAGATCGGGTCGCCGTAGATTTCGTTGTCGGCAACAAAGGTTTCGGATCCGCCTTGGTAGATGTTCAGTTTTGCCAGCGCAGCATCTCGCTCTGATTTGAGAAGATAATATTTGTCTTCAATATCAAGTATCTCAGCTCGCAAAAGTGCTGTTTCGCGGCGGCAACGGGGATCTGAATTGCATCCCAAGGCAACAACGCACAAACAGATTAACACCAACTCGAAGCGGATCATCGTTCTATCCATGAACCAAAAACGCAAAATTTGAGGTGCATCTTTAGGGGAATGTGATCGATTCGGGCAATGTCAATCTGTGGTTCAAAGAGAATCGCTTGAAGTTTCTTTAGCCTGAGTTCAGGATTCGGTCGAAAATCATCTGCTTGCTAGCAGATAGCCAAGTCTCTGTTGGGTGCCCCAGCAAATCTGAGATGGTCTGAGATG
>CAZPTT010000023.1:14726-20449 GCA_964589435.1 uncultured Pirellulaceae bacterium | reverse complement strand
GATGATCGGGGATGATCGGTGCCATGCTCTCGCTTGCGTGAGCATGCCCGCGCAGGCGAGGTGATGCACCTGTTGAGGTCTGTTAACTGAGGTTTGTCGACTCCGAACTCTTACTGAGAACTCTTACTGAGAATTGACGAGCTGTTAGCCTTCGACGATTTCGGCTTCCAAATGCGGAGTGCCTTTGAGCGAGTTGGTGATAAAGCAGGCTTGTTCAGCCTTTTCAAGCAATCGTTGAGCGCGAGTTGCATCTGCTCCCGTTGGAATTGTCAGCTTGGGTTGGATTTGAAACTCGGTGAATTGAATGGCCCGTTCGACTTTGTCCAAAGTGCCGGAGACGGAGCAGCTTAAGCCAATCCACTCGAACTTCGATGCGGCTGCGATAGCGCGAAACGAAAGAACGAAGCAGTCGGCGATCGCGCCAACCAAAAGATCCTCAGGCGACCATTGATCGCCAGGGCCACCAAACTCAGTAGGTGCGGCGGATTGAATTCCAGGAAAGCTTCCACTGGCAAGCGACACGTTGCCCTCTGGTTGTGCTTCGGCTGACGCGGTGTACGAATGTGGAAAGCCCATGGGAGTTGCCTTAAGAAAATCTAGAGAGATGGAAACAAGAAGCAATGTAAATAAAGAAGGACAGAGGGCGACTAGTCCTTCTGTCCTTCAGTTCGTTATCAATAAATCGCAGCAGCGAGATGCACTTCAAAAATGCATCGAGGACTAGCCCGGGATTTCGCTCAGGCTTGAAACGACATGGTCGATCAAGTTAAATTCCTTCGCTTCGTCAGCGGTCATGAAGTTGTCGCGGTCAGTGTGCTCTTCAATGTATTCGAGCGTTTGTCCCGTGTGCTTTACTTGGAGCTTGTTCAAGCGATCTTTGACTCGTCGCAACTCTTTGCGGTGAATCATGATCTCTTCGGCCGTTCCCTGCATACCCGCCAATGGCTGGTGAATCATAATGCTCGAGTTAGGTAGTGCGTATCGTTTGCCAGCCGCGCCGGCGGTCAGCAACATGGCTCCCATCGAGGCCGCTTGGCCCATGCAATAGGTTGCGACATCGCACGAGATGAACTGCATCGTGTCATAAATCGCCAAGCCAGCGGTGACGCTTCCACCCGGTGAGTTGATGTAGAGGTTGATGTCTTTCTTAGGGTCTTCTGATTGCAGGAAAAGCAATTGGGCAACCAGTGAGTTTGCCAGATCAGCGGTCACCTGAGTGCCGAGAAAGATGATTCGATCTTTCAGCAAACGACTGTAAATGTCGTAGACCCGTTCTTCGCGACCTGTGTTGTCGACCACGTATGGAACGTATGCCATTGATAAAACTCCGTTGTAGTTGTTCGGTTTGGCTTGCGGTGAAGTTGGACTGCTCAATCGAAAATGTTAATCGTCATCGTCGTCAGTCTTTTTCTGCACGACGGTGATCTCATCGACCAATCCGTACTCTTTTGACTGTTCGGCCGTCAAGAAAAAGTCACGCTGGGTGTCGGCAGCAATTTTCTCAATCGTTTGGCCAGTGTGTTCGGCGAGGATTCCATCGAGGACAGAACGGTTTCTCAGGATCTCATCGGCTTGAATTTCAATGTCGCTGACTTGGCCGCTCACTCCACCGTGGGGTTGGTGAATCATGACGCGGGAATGAGGCAGGCAAAATCGTTTGCCTTTGGTGCCGCCGGCGAGTAGAACCGCCGCGCCACTGGCGGCTTGACCGACACAGTAAGTCGCGACTGGGCACGACATGATTTGCATCACATCATAAATCGCCAGCGTCGCAATCACGTCGCCGCCAGGTGAATTCAAATAGAAGTTAATTGGCTTCTTTTTGTTTTCGCTTTGCAGGTAAAGCAGTTTCATGACCAATTCGTTTGCATTGCCGGTGTGGATTTCACCTTGCAAGAAAACGATTCTGTTTTCCAAAAGCAAATCGCCCAGTGTCATTTGACGTTGACGTTGGTAACTGGCCGTTGCGTAAGAATTTTGTAAATCGGAAAGCGGGTCACGATATCCCGATCCAACGTTGGCGGTGCTCATGGGTAATCCCAATTCGTTGATTCGTTTTGAGTTCTCAAACAAGAATCCAATCCTTTTCATTCGGGCAAACGATTGCCAATTAATTGATCAAATACGATCCTGATACTCACGATTTGCGATGCCGATTGTTACCAAGTGGAGTCACAGTCATCCATCGACACTTCGCCGTCATTTTCGTCGTCTCTTTTTTGCAGTTTTGAGGCAAAGTTTGCCGACGGTTCCAGCCAAGACTTTTTCAGCTAAACATTCTTCTTGGGCGACAACATCAATCGGGTCAAGCCAATTGCCATTGGATTGACATCGACGCTTAAACGGCAACGCTTGATTGTTGTGACCGGGCGAAAAAACAGTCGACCTGATCGGCCAATTGCCCGGCCATTTGCCTAACTCTTGAAGTAAAACCTATCGCGATTGCAATAGTGAGACAAGGCGGGATTCAGGGCCGCAGGACAGTTGGGAAACGGAATGAGAAATTGGGGGGCGTGGGTGATGCAGCGTTTTGATGCAGCGTTTGAAAATCGTTTTCGCGTATCAATTTTATGAGCAAAGTTTTCGAGTGTCGCCGAGTTGGCTTTGTCTCCATAGTCGTCTGAGTATTCGTGCCTTGTTACTACTGAAGGCAGAAGGCAGGTTGTTTGGCAGTTCAGAAGCTCGGCGACGCCACGTCGCTTTCGGTGGGAGGCCGGATCAATTCACAAAAAAAGACCCGATTGTCCAAGTGGACATTCGGGCCGATTGATCAATGTGTGAATTCAGCAGGCCGTTCATTCGACTGGCTGGATAGGCGATGATTTTCAGTCACGCTCTGGTTTCATACCAGGGATCGGTTCCGCTTCCGCACCGTCATATTTGGCTTCTGGAATTTGGTTTCCACCTCCGCCGGCGAAGAACTCAAGGGCAACTGTTTCAGGTTTTTCGTCGACCTTGTATTCGGTAGCTTCGAATTTCGCTTCTTCTGTAATCTGATTGATCACTTTTTGCTCGATGATCATGTTGCGAAGCGAATCCATTTGGCCGGTTCGCTCCAAGCGGGCTCGGACACGGCGTGGGGAATCGTTTTGCTGCATCGCGATGCGAGCAATTTCGATTTCGTAATCCTGCGGCTCTTCTTCGATGTTCTGATCTTCAGCGATTCGCTCCAGGATGAAGTGCTCCTTGAGCATCGTCTCTGTCTTCTCGAGGATATTCTTGCGAAGCACGTTTTGGCGAGCGACGATTTCTGGCTCTGCAAATCCACTTGATCGCATCTCCATAACGGCTCGATCCAATTCGCGGCGAGATTGACGCTTCAGTAAATCTGGTGGCAGCTCCCAGTTGGCTGATTCGGTCAGGACTTTGCTGATCTGATCGCGGATTTGTTCTCGCTGAGCGTACTGCAAGCGGCTTTCCATTGACTCGCGAACCAACTCGTTTAGTTTTTCAGCCGAATCAAGGCCCAGTTGAGTTGCAACTTCGTCTTGGTCTTTTGTTTCAAGACGTTTGACATCGAGGATTTCGAACTCAATCTCAATTTCTTTTCCACGTAGTTCTTCGTTATCCGAAAACTCACTGATCTCGGCGGAAATTGTTTTCTTGTCGTCAGCCTTAGCACCGGCAAGCAATTTTCCAAATCCTTCAATCGTTGCATCGGAAAGGCTTAGTGTCGGACGAACCTGGATGGTTTCTTCTTCCGCTGTTGCGACTACGTTGCCGTCGAACGAACTGGTCACATTGCAGACAACAAAATCGTCTTCTTTGACTGCTTCGTCGACTGGAACCAAGTCAGAGAATCGCTGCGATAGCGTGCTAATGTGGTGCTTGATGTCATCGTCGGTGAATTCACGTTCGGGGCGCGAAAGCGAAAGACCTTTCCATTCAGGCAATTCGAATTCCGGTCGGACTTCGATATTGAATTCGTATTTCAGATCCCCTTCTTCGGGAATGTTGACTTGTTCGAAGTCCAAATCTGGCTCGCTGATCGCGGAGAAATCCTGATTCTCACTGACTTGAGTAAGGCTATCCATCAGGATCGCACCTTTGACTTGCTCGCCCATCTGCTTGCGGAACTTCTTCTCAACAAGCTTGCGTGGAGCTTTGCCAATTCGGAATCCAGGGACTTCTGCCTTGGGAACCAAGTCGTCAAATTGCTTTGAGTAGTAACGCTCAATGTCTGAGCGAGGAACGGTTACAGTCACGTGACGTTCGCACGCGCTTTTTTCTTCGACTTCAACCGAGAGATTCAGTTTGGGAGTTTCTTCGGCTTCAGTTGTTTCTGTCTCAGTTTCGGTGTTCACGTATCATTCCTGAATCGGATTGAAGGGTTGTTCGTAGTTTTGTCGCAGAAAATTCGTTCGTTCGCTGTTATCGCACGAAGTGGGATGGTTACGATCCGGGTCGGACGACCATCGGGAAGAGAGGCAACGATGGTGGATTCCAATCGTTGGTGCAATCCATCGTATTACATTCACCGTGCGACGATTCGAGCAAGAAAAAACAAAGCCGACTAATTAAAAATAAAAAGTTCGGCTCGGTCTGGAGCCATCGAGTGATTAAACACTCTAAGGCCATCCAATTGCCCGTAAAGTTTATCTGCAAATTTCTGTGCAAAAAACCTAACAAAAAGAGCGGGTGATGGGATTCGAACCCACGACATTCACGTTGGCAACGTGATGCTCTAGCCACTGAGCTACACCCGCATTCAACCAAGTTATCGGTCGCAGCATTCAAAAGAACGCCTAAAAAAACCGTAAATCGGAATCAATCAGTAAGGACGGATTATACGGCTCGGTTTTGGTCACGCAAGTGCCATTGTAACTGTTTCAAAGATACTAGCTTACCAACAATTTATTTGCCTGAATTGGTCGATTTCGATAGACTGACGACCCGGCAAAAGGCGGAAGAATGTTGGCGGCGAAGCAGAGGTTGGGAGTTGTCTTACTCAAGGCAGCTTAATTAGCAACTTAATTTATTTCGCCAGCATCTTGGGATTTCCGCATTTGTTTGAGGGCAGTTCGTGTACCATACGGCCCTCCAATGGCGTTTCGACTTCCAGAGTTTGTGTTTTTCAGTGTCGAGTTGCCATGACAGTTGTTCCAGCGTTGGCTCACTCGTTAAGTGAGACGCCGACCAAATCAACTGATGTCGCAAGGATTCTCATCGAAAGGAAGAACATGTTGAATGCCAAGCTCATGGTGGTCGGAGGAGATGCGGAGCAGTCCGAAGTGGAGCTGCAGTTGCCGACGATTATCGGTCGCGGTCATGAAGCGGAGTTGAATGTCTCGCATGCCCTCGTCAGCCGCCAACACACGGAAGTCTTCGAACGCGACGGGCGACTGTTTGTTCGGGATCTGGGCTCGCTCAATGGAACCTTCGTCAACAACCAACGAATTAGTGGTGAGCAGCCGTTGGATCCCGACCAGTTACTGACGCTGGGAAATACGACGTTCCGCGCCGTTTACGAATCCAATGCGACTCTCCAGCGCAGCTCGAAGCTTGTCGCAAAAACAGAAATTGTCGCCCAGGCAGGCATTCAAGCCGATAGCCCATTCAACGGTGAAACGGTACCCATTGGCGCATTGCAAACGGCCAAAGTCCAGTCGGCGGAGCCAAGCCTGCCGAACGTGCAATCGGTTACACAGAACGGATTCGTCAATTTGACAGAGCAAGCCGAGCAGCCGGTTCATGAGAATCCTGTTGTTCGTCCGCGATAGCCC
>CAZPTT010000023.1:0-14626 GCA_964589435.1 uncultured Pirellulaceae bacterium | reverse complement strand
AGAGCAAGCCGAGCAGCCGGTTCATGAGAATCCTGTTGTTCGTCCGCGATAGCCCGCGATAGCTTGGGTCGTCGTATTCCCAAACCCAACCTGATTTTTCCATGATGGCATCATCCCGAATGATGCCATTTTCGCTTGAGTCGTCCTGTGCAATCGTTGAATTTATGGGATCATAGGATTCAGCCGAATACAGGCCTGTTTCTTTACCCATCCTCCGATCACTCCGACGATATGAAGCGTTCCAATGAAATTGACAGGCTGCTCATCGGTCGCATCCGTTCTGGCGACTCTGACGCTTGGACTGAATTGATTGCCCGTTACGAAGGTCGACTTTTGGCGTTCGTAGACAGTCGACTTTCAAATCGTTCGGCCAGTGAGGATATCGTCCAAGAAGCATTCGTTGGGTTCCTCAATAGCCTGCCCAATTACGACGGCAGGCGGGCTTTGGAGAGTTACCTATTTTCGATCTGCGCTTATAAGTTGACCGACCACTTGCGGCGCGAAGGCCGGCGACCGGCAATTCCACTGTCGTCCGGGCCTGACTCAAGCGGTCAGTGGCAGCTAACGGGAAACGCGCGTCCAGCCAGTAGCATCGCTCGGAGTGTCGAGCGCAGGCGCATCGAAGAAGAAGCGTTGATCGAAGCGATCGCGGAACAAGTCGAGAAGTGGCAAAACAAAAACGATTGGACAAAGCTAAAGTGCATTGAGCTGCTGATCGTCCGCGGCCAACCGAACAAAGTCGTCGCTGGTAAGTTGGGGATCACTGAGCAGCAAGTTGCCAACTTCAAGTTCGACTTCCTCTCCCGCTTACGAACGCTAATCAAACGGCAGGGACTTTCACAAGAAGTATTCCCCGAGCTGTACGAAGAGTGAGCGGATGAAGAGACGGCTAGTGATGCGCCGCAAGTTGACCGCATGGGGCATCAGAACGATCGCGGTGCGGCGCGAGCCGCCTTGTGAGACATCGATAGAAAATTGCCGTATGGCACAGGTTGCCTAGCAAGGCGTTGGGACTGCTGCTACTTGGATCATTCTGGCCGAAGATTGAACGCTGAAATTGCCAGCGTAAATTTACCAATCTAATAAAACGTTTGGTTCCCGTGTCGCATCGTCTTTAGCAATTCACTCGGCTCCATTCGCGATTCTTCTTCAGCGATTTCGTAAAGGGTCTGATTCACGGTTTTTAATCCAACTTGATCTGCCCAGAACAAGATCCCACCTTTGTGTTTCGGAAACGAGAATCCGTGAATCACGCAAAGATCAATGTCGCGGAAATCGTCGACCATTTCTTCCTCGAGAATATTCGCCGCCTCAAGCACCATCGCCGACAGGATTTGGAGCGCGATTTTCTCGGGCTCGAGTTCGGGCCGTTCAGAAGAACGATCGATGTAGCTTTCGATGATTGCCGGCAACTGGTCATCAGCTTGCCGCTCGCCTTGGGGATCCGGGTAACGATAAAAACCCAAGCCAGCCTTGCGGCCAAGTCGGCCGGTCTTCACCATTTTCGGCAAAATCGGTGACAGCGTCACGCAACGCAAGCCGCATTCCCACATCGTTCTCCCGGCGTACATACAAGTGTCGGTGCCGATGATGTCCATGATCTCGAACGGGCCGCCTTTGAAACCGAAATCCCTAATCGCCGAATCAATCTCGTCGATCGTTGATCCTTGCATCAAAATTCGAAACGATTGATCCAGCATTGCCGCCAGCAGCCGGTTAACGACAAAGCCCGCTCCGTCGTTCATCGCGACCGGCATTTTTCGCAAGGCGCGGACAAAACCAACGGCCGTCGCCACCGTCTGTTCTGCGCTTCGTTCACCGCAAACGACTTCGACGAGTGACATCAATTCAGGGTGGCAAAAATGGATCCCGCAGAAATTCCTTGGCCGATTGATGGTGGCTGCGAGCGATTCGATCGGTATTGCCGAAGTGTTGGTTGCAATGATGGTCTCAGCCGAAACGGCGGCTTCGATTTTTTGAAGTACGCCTTTTTTGACATCAAGCGTTTCGACGACTGACTCAATGACCAGTTGAGCGTCAGCAAAAGCGGAGTAATCGCTGGCTGCATCAATCGAAACCGAGCCATCTTGAACAGACGGCAATGCGCTTAGCTCGGCGGCGGCTTTTTCGGCCAGTTCTAATTTCGCGTCCAGCAGAACGACAGAAATTCCTCGCTTGAGGCTGATCTCCGCGATCGAACGTCCCATTAGCCCTGCACCGACGATGCCCAACCTGGAGACTTTGGTCGGTGTTAATTTCAGATCGACCAGGCCAGGTTGTTTCTTGTTGCGGTCGGTGAGAAAAAAGTGGTTGAGTAGGCCGCGACTTGCCGGGCTGCCATAAACCTGCGCCATCGCCAGCGACTCAGACTTCCAGGCTTCGGTTTGCGGCAAGAGCGAACTGCGCGCCATGTGCTCTAGCACCACGGTTGGGGCAAACGGAAAAACATCAGGGGAGTTGATGATGCGTTCGCCAAGCTGATTGACCGTGTCCTGCAAATTGGACAAGTCCGCGACGGGCCCCATGATGGCTCGGCGATCGCGGATGAACGACTCCGAAGTTTTGACGCGGCGAATCATTTCTTTCGCTTCGGAAATCAGTTGCTCTTGCTCGACGACTTCATCCACAAATCCCATCGTCTTGGCGTCCTGCGCGCTGACCAGCCGTCCGCTGGTAACCAGATCGGCGGCATGGGCAAAGCCGGCAATTCGAGGCAGGCGAACCGTTCCCGCCCAGCCCGGCACTAGGCCAAGATTAACCTCCGGAAGTCCCAGCTTGGTTCGCCGGTCGCTAGTCGCGATGCGGCAGTCGCACCACAACGGCAGTTCAAGCCCGCCACCAACGCATGCGCCATGGATGGCAGCGACGGTCACAAATGGACAGCGGCTAAATCGAGCCATCACGGCCCGGCCACGTTCGCAGAACTTGATAATTTCTTCGTCTGGCCAATCGAGGGTCGCTACGATTCCTTTGAGGTCGGCACCGGCGATAAAAATGGTTGGTTTGGCGGAATGTAATATTAAGCCTGAGACATTGGGACGCTCGGCGAGCTGTTGCATGGCTTGGTCAATGTCGCTGAAGAGCTCTGGCGTCAAAATGTTCGCGCCACTGTCCGGCATGTCGAGCGTCATCAACAGCACGCCGGGCTCGATTTCCGCCACGCTCAAATTGTCCGTCGAAAAAATGGGGCCGTTTGAAGCTGATTCGTTTGAAGAGGATTCGATTGTCATGGGCCGAAAGAAACCAGCTTAGAATTTAGGCGGTGGAATGGGTCAATAGAATTTGTGCGATGATTCAGCGATGTATGCTAAGCTGTCGAGCGGATTATTTGAATCAGACAAATTTGAATCCGTTGATGTGCACCAAAATAACCAAGTCGGATAAGTCGGAATATAACCAAGTCGAAATAAGTCGGAATAGTAGATTGATTAACACGAACAAGCGGCAGCTGAGCTTTTTAACAACGAACTTTAATTCAACAAAGAGCTTTAATTCTGGCGTGTTGCCCGTCGCAATATTATGTTTAGCGATGTTGTGTTTGGTGGGATGCGATGCTAGTCCGAGTGCCTCTTCAAGTTCATCCTCCTCCAGCTCGTCGTCAACCGCCGGAACCGTGCAGTTGGAGATTGACTTCCGTGGCAAACGGACAAACATCCTAGTCGACGTGCCCTGCTCGTTGGACTCGACCGTTTTCCAGATCATGGAACGAGCCAGGAATATGGGTGATTTTGAATTCGAATCAACTGGCAGTGAGGAATCCGCTTTTGTTTCTTCGATTGGCGGAATTGAAAACGAGGGGAAGTCAGGTGATAACTGGGTTTATCGGGTCAATGACGAGCTTGGCAATCAAGGCTGCGGAGTTTGTGATGTCAAAAAGGGCGACCATATTCTGTGGGTTTTAGGCAAATACCCGTAAAGCACTTTGATTATTTTCCTTCCAGGTGTAAGCTCGAACGTTGCTTGGATGAGGCTGGCGGTACATTCGACGGCAGGAATTTGGCCTGCAAGATTCGCACTTCTCTGACTTCGTGCGTTATGCCATCGCCTTCATCCGATACCGTTATTCTTTAGTTTCATTTCCAGATCAAAAAATTCACCCGATGCCTTATTCCAACAAGCAAATCGCTTTTCGCGTTGAACTAATTGTCTTCGCTGTTCTGGTCACTGTCGGAGTCGCTTGTCGGTTCTTGATCGAGACGCCCAATTTCAAGCCAATCGCTGCGTTCGCATTGTTCGCTGGTTTCTTCTTTCGAAAACCTGCTTTTGCTGTTGGTGCGGTTTTGTTGGCGATGGCGTTGTCCGATTTGCAGCTTGGGTTTTACCAATGGCCATTGCTGTTGAGTGTCTATGCGTCGCTTGGTGTGTCGGTTTTGCTCGGGATGCTAATCCGAAACAAGATCGGATGTTCTTCGAAGGTCGATTTTAAGTTGGCGGGATCGTTTGTTGGTGCGTCGTTGGTGATGTCATCCGTTTTCTATCTGCTAACCAACGGTGCCGTTTGGGCGATCGGCGGTTGGTACTCGTCGACATGGGCCGGATTGGTGGAGTGTTTCGCGGCTGGCGTTCCTTTTTATCGCTGGACGTTGACCGGCGATTTGTTTTTCACGATGGCGACGATCGGTAGTTACGCATTGGTCTTGATGGCCGTCAAAGTCCGCACGTCGGTTGGGGCAAATCCTGTTTCAGCGAAGTGTGAGAAACAAACTGCCAGCCTGGCAACTGAGGTTTGAGCACTGCTTTTGGTCGCGAGGATTGAATATTTGAGTGATTAGGCGATTGAAGTTGTGTGCGGAATAACGTCGTAAAAGAGAGGCTTTTCGGTTAACGCCACTATTAGTTTCCCAAAATCGTACTCGTACTCAATGAAATGATACTCGACTTCATTGCCAATCGAGAACGAGTACCGCCGAAGGCTGAGTACGCGTAGGAGTTCGAGAAAGAGGAAAATGGTCGCCTTGCCAACGCTAACATGGTGTTGTTTACCAAGAAGTGTCGTAAAAAATGTGGAACAAAAAAAGCTGAATCGAAATTGAATTCGATTCAGCTTTTTGTTTTAACTGGCTGGTAAGTTGTTCAGCCTGCGTTTCGAGTGCGTTCGATCCGGCCCGATGCTAATTGCCACCAAACAGGCCATCAGAATTTCCGTCGGCTGCATCACCTGGAGCCGCAACTGGGCTTTCTTCAGCTTCGCCGGTTTGCGCTCGAATTCGTTTCTTCAAGCTGTCGGCGGTTGATTGGCACAATTCTTCGAGGCGTTTGGTGATGCCTTTCGCCAATTCTTCCTCGTCGATTCGTTCGTTGTCACGACCACCTTTACGGGGGTTCGCGTCGACCAATCCGATGTTTGATTTGTCCAGCAAGTTATCCAAGTCTTCAACCACTTTGCCGATGAACTTCTTCAGTTTTTCGTCGGGTTGAGCGCTCAGGCCTGCATTTTCTGCCAGAACAGTTCGGCCGGTGAAGGCAATCGCCTTGATACGTCGTCGGCATTGGTTGACCAAAAAGTTTGGCAATTCAACGGTAGGTTCATCTGCTGAATTTCTTGCCGGCCCTCGGCCGCCGCCACCAAAACCTGGGCCGCCGCCCATGCCACCTCCCATGCCTCCCATTCCGCCACCCATGCCTCCCATGGGGCCGTCCATTCCTCCGCGAGCTCCTCCATTGGGGTTGGTGTCGCCTGCGTAGTCGGTTCCTTCTGTCTCAAGATCCAAATCTTGAAACAGCATGTTGTCTTCGATTAGCTTTTTGCGAGCCGCGTCAATCTTGGTCGCTTCATTTCCAATTTGCTTAGCTAGGTACTTGGCAATTGCCAAAGAAGCCGCAGCCGTTTTTTCTTCCGCGACACTGTCCATCTTCAGCGAGCCAACGGTTTGGAGTGCATCCAATCGCAGCCAATCACTGGCTTCTTCTGAGCTTAGTACCCCGATCGCCGTATCCAGTGCTGCTGGATTGCCAATCAGTCCCAGTGTCTGCATCGCGCGACGCTTCAGCCAATAGCTGATTTGTGGTTCCCATGTGTCTTGGCCGTTGGCTTTGTCGGTCAAGATGTTGTTTGCTTCTGCAGCAACTTTCGTTCGGATGGCGGCATCCATTCTTCCAGTAGCGCTGTCGATTTCGATGTGACGCTGGATTCCAGCCATCGCGGCAACTTTGGCATAAGCCGGGAAATCAGCTCCTTCGAAAATGTTGACCAAGACCTTTAATGCTTCCGCAGATGGAATTGGATTCTGCTTTGAGATTCGATCCGAAGGTTGAGCGTCCAGATTCGCCAGGATGTAAATTGCATTCATGCGAACGGCTGGGTGGTAGTTCTTTTTTTCATCACGAGTGAGAGATTGGTTGTTGATGATTCGTTGCATCGACGGAATGACGATTGAGCTGATGAATTGAGCTCGTTTGCCGCCCGACGTTTTCTTGGAAAGGAAATCTTTGAAGAAGGCCGTACGCTGTTGGCCCAAAGTAGAAATGTTGGCTTCCGTATTTTGAGTCATCGACGCGAATAGATATTCGTTGAAGAATTCTTTGACGACCGGGCTGTCGAGATTTCCCGATCCTTGCAAGATCTGGTCGACCTGTTTCTCGGAAGTTGAGATCTTGTCACGAGCTGGTTTGTTTCGCGAGCGGATTTCTCGTTTATCGATGTCGTCAAGCGGTTCGTAAACGCCGTCCACCAACACAGGCGCGTCTGATTCCATCTCGTAGTCAGGATTAACAGGCGAGCTGTTGTACTGCTGCCCGCTGACGCTTGAGCAACAAGCAAACGTCACGATGATCGCCGTAAACATCGCACCGAACATCAGCAATGAAATCCGGTTTCGCTTGATCTGGCTATTCAAAGAAAACGATTTGATTTGAGTGGTCATCAATGCCTCCATCTTTACGGTAAGTTTCACGCATCATAACGGAGATCCCCACAATTGGAGTTCTCAGGTGATTGCTTGCGGCGAGTTGGAGGCATGGGAAGAATTCGCCGATTCGCAATCCGCTTCTCTACAATCTGCTTCTTAAAAGTAGCTTTGAGTCTTCGGCCCACCTTGGTTGCCGCGCGCTCAACGCTTTCTCAGGCGGAAGTTCTCGAAGCTGGTCGTCGTCGCTTCAAGGCCTTCCTTCATTACTAGAATACTCATTCTCTTGTTCTAATGTCAATTTTTCCAAAGGCAGAAGGCCGATTTATCCAATACGAATCGGTTTTTTTCGTATCGGTAAATCAAAAGGGCAAAATCTAAGTTCAGATTAGCCATGTCAGATTGAGCTTTCTTGCTAATCCCAAAAACCGGTATATTTGGAAGCCGGACAATTTAGGCATCGGTTGTCAAGTCTGTGGAGGTGCATTCCAAACAATGTTGGTTTGGAGATTCGGCACCCCAAGAGCCGTTTGAGAGTGTCGTGGTTTTCCGAAATCTAAAAACGAATGCTCCCGTTAAAACTTACGTCACGTTCAGGCGGATGTGGCAAGCGCGGAATGTAACTACGAAGCGAGGCACGCGATGAATGATCGGCCAGTCGAAGTTGAAGCTGCTGAATTGACAGGGTTGCTGACTCCTCCCAATTTGGTTTCCAGATTGGTCACAGCCTCAGTGGCATTGCTAATGGCATTCATGTTCAGCATTGTAAGCCCAGAATCGGCTTCCTTTGCCCAAGAACGATCAGCAATGCAGGCAAAATCGCAGTCACAAAAATCGATTTCGCAAAAGTCGAATACCAGCAAGCCGACTGGCCAACTGACTTTGACGCAGCAGAAGTCGGTAAGTTCCCCACTGCCGCAAGGTTCCCTGCAAAATCAGAAATCAGCGGAAATTGTTGACGAGATCAAAGCAATTCGATCGCAGCTTGGCGGCGGTGTGGCGGGCCAGCTGGAAGGGCTTTTTCAGGATCCCGCTGAGGGGAAGGAGCTGGAGGGCGAGTTTGAAAAGGAATTGATGAGAAAGCTTGAAGCCATGAGGAAGCTTGGTGGGCCAACTGAGGGGGAGGCTGGAGCCAAAGAGGCTATCAATCCTGATGACGCTCAAGGTCCTTTGGCCGCATCTGGTAGTGGTGTGGCGGCTAAAAGGCTTTTGAGATCTCTAAAAAGCGTTTCGCCCACCGGTGCCTCGCCTGTCAATATTTCCCCAAATCGAACGGGTGGATTTTCTGGTGCCGTGAGCAACGGCCAAGTCGCCAGTCTGCGAAACGCGGCTCGGCATCTGGAGGCAGCGGCGGCTGATCTTGAGGAAACCGGTTTGTACTCTGAGGCTGATCATTTACGCGAGCAAGCCCGATCGTTGTGGCGGCGAGGCCGTGGGAATAGTTTGGTTAATGGCTCAGCGCATCGGTAAGAAATTGAATGATCAGATCAGGCGAGCTGGATCGAGTGAATCGAAGGGGGCGGGCTCAGCGACCAATGCGTGCGATTGAACGATTGGCCGGCCCGATCAAGACAATGAATCGAACCACCCTTCCCAACCGACAGGAATAGCTTAAAAACCCTTCCAAGAATGTTGGCATTCTTGATCATTTGTTTGACAAAACCGATAGTAATTGATCAAGATGAACATGCAATTTAGTTAGAATTGCCGCGCTTCTTCCATCCTCGTGCGCGGTTCGTGTACGGTTTGAAAGACAGGATCTAATGGCGACACCTTTGGACGGCTTTGTTAAAAAGCTCATAGATGCGGGAACAGTAACCAAAGATCAGGTCATCGACGCGGAAAGCACATCCAAGCAAACGGGCAAGCCACTTGCCGTCTGCCTTGTGCAAGTCGGATATGCGACCGAGGAAGAGGTGATGAAAGCCTTGGCCTCGCACAACCGGATGGAATTCGTTGATCTTTCGGTCGTGGAAATTCCTGAAGCTGTCATCGAATTGATGCCAGAAGCCGTTGCCCGTGAGAATATCGTCATTCCGATCAGTGAAACCGATCGCGGCCTTAAAGTGTTGATGAGCGAGCCCGGCGACGTCGACACGATCGAAAAACTCCGCTTCATTCTCAATCGCGATGTGACGGTCGCTTTGGCAACCAGATCCAGCATTTTGCTGCATATCAACCGGATGTATGGGCAAGTCGAAGGTGAATCGGCTGACTCGATTTTGCAGGAATTTACCGATACAGCCATCGATTTCACCGAAACCGTCGATGATTCCGATTCCGGAGATGCCGAAGTCGACGAAAGCAGCGCCCCAATTGTTCGGCTGGTTCAGTTGATGATCAACGAAGCGGTTCAACTGCGGGCGTCGGATATTCACGTTGAACCTTTTGAGGATCGTGTAAGAATCCGATACCGCATTGACGGAGTTCTGCACGAACGGGATCGGTTGCCTCGACGACAGTTGGGAGCCATTCTCTCCCGCATCAAGATCCTTGCCCGAATTGACATCGCTGAACGCCGCCGCGAGCAAGATGGCCGAATTAAGGTGAACGTCGGAGAGAAAGAGCTCGATTTGCGCGTCAGTGTGATTCCGACCAATCAGGGCCAGTCCTGCGTGATGCGGCTGCTGGACAAAGACAATATCAAGATCGGTATTCGCCAGCTCGGATTTTCCGAAGATAACTACAAGGTATTCACCAATCTGATCCGTCGACCTAACGGAATTATCCTCGTGACGGGCCCGACAGGGTCTGGAAAGACAACAACCCTTTATGCGGCTTTAAACGGCCTTAACCGTCCTGACCGAAAAATCATCACGGCGGAGGATCCGGTCGAATATTACCTGCCGGGAATCAACCAGGTTCAAGTCAGCCACAAGATCGGATTGGATTTTGCCCGAATCATTCGCTCCATGTTGCGTCAGGCGCCCAACGTCATCCTGGTCGGTGAGATGCGAGATGCCGAGACCGTTTCTATGGGAATCCAAGCAAGTCTTACTGGACACTTGGTATTCAGTACTCTTCATACGAACGATGCGCCCACGGCCATTACACGTTTGATCGACATCGGAGTGCCCGGATATTTGGTCGCCAGCAGTGTTGTAGCGATCATGGCCCAGCGACTTGTTCGAACGATTTGTCCCAAATGCAAAGCTCGTCATACGCCAACAGCGGCCGCGATCAAAGAGTCGGGGCTCACCAAGGAGCAGCTTAAGGGTGCAACGTTCATGCGAGGAAAAGGCTGCAATAGCTGTCAAAAAACCGGCTTTCGAGGTCGTGTCGGTATTTATGAAATGCTGATGGTGGACTCCAAAGTGCGCGAGATGATTTTCGCAGGCGACTCGGCGACCAACATTCGGATCTATTGCATGAGTAAAGGAATGCGATCCCTTTATCAGGACGGTCTGGATAAAGCGATGAAGGGTTTCACGACATTCGAGGAAGTTTACCGTGTCGCCAAGAAGACCGAGCAGGATGTCGACAGATAGTCCGTTTGGGGGGTTGGTTTCGTTTGTTTGGGCGAAAACAGGCTGGAATTGCAAAAATTTTGGACGGAACGTGGCAGTATGCGAACAATGGAGCCGTCAGCAGGATTTATAGTAGGTCTTGGTGACAAAAAGATTCCGGCTTCCTCCTCTCTCTATCCCACCTGAATTTCACGCCTCTTCCAAAAAACGACGCGACGACTCGACAGGAATGGCTGGCGTTAAAACGTCTGGTCCGTTCGCTGTCGAACAACAAACAACTTAATCGATCCGGTTTTGATCGAATTTATTATATGCGGCTTTCAATTAATCATTTCATTTACGAGCTAAGGCATCCGCCAAGAATGGCAATTTCCATTCGGCATTGCTTTAGAGGAATGGGGATCGCTTAATTGAAGCTGAAACGTTCGTTGTTTATCGAATGTTTCTGTTGTTGTGTTTTGTGCTTCGAGACCTTGCGAACTGGCAGTTTTCTGTCCCGGTGCTGATGCAAGGTTTTGAGGCTGCAAAATTTAGTTTGCGAATGTTTTAGTTTGCGAATGTTTGTGTGATTTGGGCTCCTTCGGATTGGTGCTTGAGATCGGCAGGAATCGTTCCTGTAAAGAATGTTCGTCGGTTGTTGTAATTCCTTGCTGTTTATTGACGCAGGTTGGCGACCGCCGGATCTACTTGAGAAAAAATGAATGGCCACTGTATTAATTGACAAACTGCTCGAAGCCTGTGTGAAGCAGGGAGCGAGCGATATTCACATCACCACGGGGCAACCTCCGGTCTTCCGATTGCATGGTCGTTTGCGGAAGCTTGAGACCAAAGTGCTTGAGTCTGAAGACACTGTGGCGCTGATGAAAAGTATCGCGCCAGAACGTTGTCAGCGTGAATTGCAAGAAATCGGAAGCGCTGACTTTGGTTTTGCTTATGCCGACAAAGCTCGATTTCGTGTTTCGATTTTCAAGCAGCGTGGCGATATCGCGATGGTGCTGCGGCAGATCCCCAACGAAATGCTGCCACCGGAAGTGCTTGGCGTTCCCGATATTTTCACCAAACTGGTCATGCGTCCGCGTGGTTTGATTCTAGTGACGGGGCCAACGGGATCAGGAAAAAGTACGACGCTCGCCAGTCTCGTTAACTTTTTGAACGAACGAGTCGACCACCACATCATCACGATCGAAGATCCGATCGAGTTTTATCACTACCACAAAAAATCAACGATCAATCAGCGTGAAGTCGGCGTCGACGTGCCGTCATTCGCTGAAGCGATCAAGCGTGCGTTGCGTCAAGATCCGGACGTGATTCTGGTCGGCGAATTGCGTGACCTCGATACGATCGAGGCGGCTATCTCGGCGGCGGAAACAGGTCACATCGTATTCGGAACGCTGCACACTAATAGTGCTCAAGGTACGGTCAACCGGATTATTGATGCGTTCCCAGGGAACTTGCAGGATCAGATTCGAACCCAGCTTTCGACTTCATTGATTGGCGTCTTGGCTCAAACACTGCTGCCGCGAATTGGTGGCGGTCGTGTGGCGGCTTTTGAATCATTGGTTGTCACGCCAGGTATCTCCAATCTGATTCGTGAAAACAAAACGTTCCGAATTAACTCGGCGATCCAAACGGGTGCCAAGTTCGGCATGATGTTGATGGACGATTGTTTGTTCGATCATTGGGTCAACGAGAAAGCCGAAATGGAAGACGTATTGGGCAAGGCTCAAGATCCCGACTCGCTGGCGAAGCGAATTGCCACCGCCCGCCGTGAAATGGAAGAAGGCATGCTCACCGAAGATGATCTCGATGAAGAGGATGATGACGAATAAGAAACAGGCGTCACCTGGATCGATCACCGAGCCGGGTACGTTTAACCCCAATACCGTTCAATGAAGAAGGACTTTGAAGATGTTTTGTCGTAGCTACCGTCGCCAGACGGTGGAAAACCGCTACGAACAATCCACGCTCTGGCGAACGTAGCTACGTTCATTGAACGGCGTTGTGTTTAACCCGACGCCGAAGGCGAGGCATTTGAGGGCAATGAAAATTACCGACAACCAGCAATTCACAGACAACGATTCACGATTCACAACCAACGATTCACAACCAACGATTCACAACCAACGATTCACAACCAACGATTCACAAACAGCAATTAACAATTCGTCGCGTAGCGACCGTTTACGGATAGCCACGGGTTTTAACCCGTGGTCAAAAAAGCAGAAGAGTTATTCGTCGCGTAGCGACCGATCACGTCTGCGATGTTGGCTAACCATGACCGGTCGCTACGCGACGAGAAAGATTTTGGATGTTTACCCACGGGTTAAAACCCGTGGCTAACCATGACCGGTCGCTACGCGACGAAAAAATTTGCCCAGCGAAATTCATCCAGCGAAAGAGTTCATCCAGCGAAAGAGTTCATCCAACGAGAGAGTTCATCAAGACCAATCGCTGCGTTACAAGAAAATACCAAATCACTAACTACTACCTGAAAGAATATCATGGCCGTTAGAAAGCTCGGTCAAATCCTGGTCGACCTTGGCTTCATCACTGATGATCAGCAAGAGATGCTGGTTGAAGAGCAAAGCCAGAATCCTGGTCAATTATTGATTGGACGTATCGCTGAAGATATGGGCCTGATCTCTGACGATCAATTGATTCAGGCATTGGGCGAGCAATTCGGTTTGCAGACGATTGATATCGAAGGCGTGACCCCTCCGCCAGAAGCCCGTGCCACGATGTCCGACGCGATGGCTCAGCTGTATCGAGTCATTCCTCTGCAGCTTAACGACAACATTCTTACGTTGGCGACTTGTGATCCGCAAAACCTTTCGATGCAAGACGAATTGCGCCGGTTTCTTGGCTACGAAATTCGATTGCTGGTTTGTGCCGAAGGCCAGATCCTCAAAGCCATCGACAAGTTCTTCAATCAAGACACCGAGAGCATCGAGAAGATTATCGATGAGCTCAACAGCGACGAAGAGCTGCGTGCCGCGACGGCTGCTCTGGGAACCGATGGCCCGATCAACTTGAGTGATGTAAACGAGTTGGTTGACAGTGCTCCGGTTCGAAAGCTATTGAACATGGTGTTGCTGTTGGCGATTAAAGATCACGCCAGCGACATCCACTTCGAACCGTTCGAAGACGAATTTCGCATCCGCATCAAAGCCGATGGCGTCCTGTTCGAAATGGTTCCGCCGCCTCGTCACTTGGCATTCGCAATCACGACTCGTATCAAGGTGATGGCGAATCTGGATATTTCCGAACGTCGTTTGCCGCAAGACGGACGGATCGAATTGATGGTCGGTGGTCACCCGGTCGATCTTCGCGTTAGCGTTTTGCCAACGATGTTTGGCGAAAGCGTTTGTTGTCGAGTGCTTGACCGAAGCGTCGTCTCTCTCAGTCTCCACAACGTGGGGATGGACGAGGAGATCATGGCCAGCTTCCGTGACGTGATCGCCAAACCCAATGGAATTATTTTGGTAACCGGCCCGACGGGATCCGGCAAAACCACCACGCTCTATTCCGCACTCAGCGAATTGAACGTGGTTGAAGACAAATTGATCACGACCGAAGACCCAGTTGAGTATGACATCGACGGCATCGTTCAGATCCCGATCAACCATGAAATCGGTGTGACGTTTGCGTCGGCGCTGCGAGCCATTTTGCGGCAAGATCCAGACAAGATCCTGGTTGGCGAAATTCGTGACTTGGAAACGGCCGAGATTGCCATTCAAGCTTCACTGACTGGCCACACGGTTTTCAGCACGCTGCACACCAACGATGCACCCAGCACGGTGACTCGTATGAAAGACATGGGAGTTCCGCCGTTCATGATCACCGCCACGGTCGAAGCGATCTTGGCTCAGCGATTGGTGCGACGGATTTGTCCAGAGTGTCGTGAAGATTTTGAGATCTCCGACGAGATGTTGATGGAGTTGGATCTCAAGCCTGAAGATGTCGCCGACAAAAACTTTTACCGAGGCGCTGGATGTGGCAGTTGTAGTAACACTGGCTACAAAGGGCGAGTCGGATTGTTCGAGTTGATGATCCTGGATGATGAACTCCGCGACATGATCATGGCCAATTGCAATACAGATGACCTTCGTAGTCGAGCCCAGGAAAAAGGCATGAAGCTCCTTCGTGACATGGGCATGGATTATGTTTTTGACGGAACGACATCGGCGGAAGAAATTATTCGCGAAACCGTTTTGGACGCGTAGAAAACGTTTGTTTAGAGATCGTTGTTTGAAGATTGAAGATTTGAAGATTTGAAGATTTGAAGATTTGAAGATTTGAAGATTTGAAGATTTG